>JAKLHG010000333.1:2828-4940 GCA_022710255.1 Candidatus Hydrogenedentota bacterium | reverse complement strand
TTATGCTGTGGTATTTTGTAGCGGGCTTCGGTAGAGACCTGACGCCGAAGACAAATTGGATGCTATGGTTTGGCGGTGCTGCGGGGTCAATGACAAGTCGGGAGCGTTACGGGCTTATTTCCACCAAAATCAATTTCAAGCGCTCCTCTCTTTTCTTCGCGCCGGAGTTGTTTTACTATCCCCTGGGCAAGGTTGACTATGGCAGTATTGACGGAAGCCATGGCTTTCAGCGCGTCCGCGCCGCCTTGGTGAACGCCAAGCCTTATCTTTCACTTGTAACGGGCTTCACTTTTGTCAAAGCCGAAGCGGACGTCAAGTTCAAGGCACCCGCGCTGGGAACCCTCTTCCGCCAGGAGCAGTCGGAAAACCATTACATGTATACCGTGAGCCCCCGCGTTGGTCTTACGATGCCGATTGGCAAAAACACCAGTCTTAACCCTGTTTTCATTTATTTGTTCAACGGGCCGAATCACAGCACCGAGTATAACGGCTGGGCCCTTTCGTTCACCGTGCGCTGGCAGTTTTAGAAATAATACCGGTAAGGCGGCACACGCCGCCGCCGGGAAGAAAACAAGGAGTACGTTCATGTTTATGGTGATGGGATTGCTCACAGGTGCCCTGCTTACGGCGACTGTGGCCCCGCCTGAGCCTTACGGCCCCGTGCCTTCCCCGCAACAGCTGGCCTGGCAGCGCATGGAATACGGCATGTTCTGTCATTTCGGCATTAATACATTTCACAACGAGGAGTGGACTGACGGCACGAAGGATCCGAAAACCTTCCTACCTACCGAGTTCAACGGGCGTCAGTGGGTGGAAACGGCGAAAAAAGCCGGCATGCAGTACCTCATTGTTACGGCAAAACATCATGATGGTTTTTCCATCTACCCGACGGAGCATGGTGACTATAACGTAAAGGCCAGCCCGTGGCGCGACGGTAAAGGAGATACACTGAGAGAGGTGGCGGATGCCTGCCATGAGCTCGGGCTTATGTTGGGTGTGTATCTGTCCCCTTGGGACCGTCACGACCCGCTCTATGAAGATCCGCCCGCGTATGACGAACGATTCAAGGCCATGCTGGCTGAATTGCTAACCTGGTATGCGCCGGTCGGTGAAGTCTGGTTTGACGGTGCCGGGTCAAAAGGGCATGTCTATGATTGGAATGGGTACTATTCCTTGATTCGGGAACTGGCGCCAGATGCGCTTATCGCCATCTGCGGCCCCGATATCCGCTGGATAGGCAACGAGGATGGACTTGCCCCGGACACGCTCTGGAACGTGCAGGAAGTGACACTGCCGATTCCGGGGGCGGAAAGCGGTGGGGAAAAACGCTGGTATCCCAGTGAATGCGATGTGCCCATACGCAAAGGACAGTGGTTCTATCACACCGACGGCGCGGCAAACCTGCGCAGTCTGGAAGAACTGCTGGAAATCTACTACCGGAGCGTGGGGCTGGGCGCAGCGCTGCTGTTGAATGTGTCACCCGACCGGCGTGGACAATTGCCGCAGGCGGATACCCAGCGGCTGCTTGAATTTGGAGAGGTTATCCGGGACACCTTCAACAATAACCTTGCCGCACGCGCGCTGACCTCGGCCAGCAACATCCGCGGAAACGGTAAGGCTTTTGCGCCGGCCAATGCGACAGACGGATTAGAGGACACCTACTGGGCCACAAACGACGGCATCCATGAAGCCTGGCTGCAATTGCTTTTCGGAGAGGACCGGGTGTTCGACCGGATTGTGCTACAGGAGCACCTGCCTTTGGGACAGCGTGTCAAGGCCCATGAAATTCAGGCCTTTGTCGGGAATGGCTGGAAAACCATCGCCACGGGAACCACCATCGGTTACAAGCGCATTCACCGGCTGCCCGAGGTGAAGGCGAGGCGTATTCGCGTCCACATTACGGACGCATTCGCCCCGCCCGCCATCGAGCAGATCGGCCTTTATAAAGCGTCTTCAAGAGAAACGCCGTATTGACCACCACGGGGCCTGTGAGGCCGTAATAAAACCTTACAGGCCCCCCCGGGCAATTACGGGGTTTCTTGCTCCAGCAAATCCACTTCCCGCAAGAAATTCTCTCCGGACAAGAGCCGCAGGCTCTTGATTTCAAAGGGT
>JAKLHG010000333.1:0-2819 GCA_022710255.1 Candidatus Hydrogenedentota bacterium | reverse complement strand
GCAACGGATTGTTCCACGCCCAGAGATGGAATATAAAGCGTAGCCGACCGGGCCGTACCCGTGGGCTCGAACAAACGCACCACAAATCCTTCCCCGTTTTCGGCGCCCTTGAACGCGGTCATCAAAATGGTGTTGTCGGAGAGGACAACGCCGGGCGGGGACATGGCGCCGATGCCGGGGGGATAAAACGACAATGCCATAGGTTTCTCATTGTGGGAAAGGGCTTCCCGCTCCACACGGTTCATGCGGTCTTCAACGGGCCCGGCGTTTATCCAGAAGGTGAATTGACGTTCTCCCTGGTCGATGCGCGGCATGTACCGGTCCTGAGGCAAGGTCTTGCGGTTGCCGAAGGGATGGGCTGAATAGGCGGGTGAACGCAGCAAGGTCAACCGGATTTCATTATTGGGACAGTCGGAGCCATAAAGGCCGTCGTTAATGCAGGTCAGCGCCATATCCCGGGCTTTGGAAACGGCGGCGACCCACTTCTGCGCCACCACCTCGCGCTCCTTGCCTGGAAGGTTGTCGCGGCCATAGGCGACCTGGCCCCGGTATTCACATCCGCTGAAAACAGTCGGCAGGGCAAGTTTCAGCGCCTTGTCCTTCTCGTTCCAATGTACCCGGACATGCACTTCCACTTCCGAGCCTTCCTTGGGCAGGCGATAGGTGAGCACCAGGAAGGAGCGGTTATACGCCATAATCGCTTCAACGACCGTGCGGACCGGACCGTCTTCGATAACCCGCAACGACGGCAAGGGCATGTGCAGTTTCAACCCCGAAAAGGATGTACCCGCTTCCGGCGTCATCAAGGTGAAACGGCCTGTCACCTCACGGTAGTGCTTTTCGAGCATGCTCCAGGGGTCTTCATTGTCGCGCATGACCAGCGGCGTAAAGGCGTTAGGCTTCAGTACTTCCCTGCCGTTTACGCAGAACCGGTCCACCAGCCCTGTTTCCGTATTGATCAACACTTCAAGTGCCGATGTTTTAAAGTGCAGACTTTTCCCCACCGATTTCAACCTGGGTACGGGCTTTTCGGGCTGTTGCCGGGGGGTGCAATCGATACGGCTGATTTGAGAAGGCGCCAGGGTTGCCCGGAATACGCATCGCTTGCGCCATTCAAGCGGGATGTTGCCGGCCTCTTTTTCCACCTGGCAGAGAATCGGAACCCCGTTCATAACGGCGTTGAAATCAATGAATACGGCTTCGTCGTGACGGTCCGGAAGATTGAATTCGCAGGAGACTACCGTGTCCACGGGGTAGGGGTGGGGATTATAGACCAGTACGGGAATCGTATCCCCCTCCGCCTTGGGTTGTCCTGCTGCATGGGCAAAAAACGCCCGTGCTTTAAGGCGCGACAACAGTTCCAGTCCGTGGTCCATCAGGCGCAGGCCCGCATCTTCCACTGCCTGAATGGAAGAACCCGGAAGTATATCGTGAAATTCGGCTTCCATCAGGTCGCACTGTGCCTCGTATAACCTATCGCGGGGATAATCGAGCAAACCTGCCAAGGCGGCGTTGGCGCACATTTTTTCCACCATATAGAGTTCATTTTCGAGGAGGCGGTGTTTTTGTTTCAGCCGGACCTGGGAGGTGTAGCATCCCGCGCCCCAAGGATTGAGGTCCCGTTCAACCCTCGGTCGGGCAATACCCCGTTCTTTGATCTCGGCAAAATACGCCTCGGGTGTGGAATGCTTGATCGGAAAGGCTTCATTCCGCCGTATGATGGCCGTGAGGTCCTGCAGGTCTTCCCGTGAGGGACCGCCGCCGTGGTTGCCTACGCCCCAGGTTGCCAGGCCCACTTCGCGTTCACTGTAGTTCTCCAGGTAGTGTTCCATAGAGTGCTTTATCATGCCGCGCCCGGGGGTGCCATACCATAGGAGTGTGCGATGGCCCGCCACTTCCGACCCGTCATAGCCGACCCAGATATAATCCGCGTCCGGCAGGGGGCAATCATTATTGTCCGGGCGGCAATGCAGGTAGGAGTCATATCCCGACTTCGCCAGGATCTGCACCAGGCCGCGCGTATGTCCGAAAGGGTCAAGATTGATGGCCGTTGTCGGTTTGACGCCGAATTTTTCCATAAAATAAACCCTGCCGCTCAGAATCTGACGCACAAAGGATTCGCCACTGGGCATATTACAGTCCGGCTGCAGGTACCACCCGCCCATGATGTGCCACCTGCCCTCCCGTACCAGTCGTTGTATGCGCGCAAAGAGGGCCGGTTCATATTCCTCGATCCACTTGTACAAGATAGCTTCATTATGATTAAAGATGAAGCCGTCACAGGCTTCGCAGAAATCAGCGGCCACGCGAAACGTGGATACGGCTTCCGCCGCGCCTTCTTCCCATTCCCAAAGCCAGCAGGGATCCAAATGGGCGTTACAGAGTAGATGCAGTGTTTTCATCAGGGTTTCCAAGGGTGTAAAGGGGAACTAGATGCCGGAATAATATCATATGTGACATCTCTTGAAACAGGCGGCTCTGTTTTTAATTGTTGGCCCACCAAATCTAAGGGCACCAGGACGCTTTCTGGTGTTCGGGCATGTGCAATGCACATTGACAGGATTATGCAGCAACACCGTGAAGCGCGGATGCGCCATCCGCGCCCGCTGAAACCTTCCGATAGTCTCAACAACGGTTTTGCGATTCAGAGGTACCTGTGTTTGACTGCGCGTCCTTATACCATTCCACAAAACGTGCAATGCCCTCATCCATGGAAAAGCATGGGGCATAGCCCAACAACGTGCGCGCATGGGTAATGTCGGCATGGGTGATAGTGACGTCACCGGGTTGTGACGGGTGCTTTTCAATCAGAGCCGTTT
>JAKLHG010000332.1 GCA_022710255.1 Candidatus Hydrogenedentota bacterium | reverse complement strand
TGGCGAGTTCGGTGTCATAATTGGGATTCCACAACAGTTTCGCGCCGAGATAACCGCTTAACGGGCTGAAACAACCGTGAGGCGTGTTGTAAACGTCTTGCTCGAAGATACCCCGCACGTTGTTGGCAATCATGTACCGGATGTTGGGGCCGCGCACATTCAAGTTGGGAAAAGGTGTCAGGTAGCTGCTGAAAGAGGTGTTATAGTTCCAGACCCAAAGGCGGTTGGCCACTTTGGCCCAGGCTTCCAGATCGTCGCAAAACGAGCGGTTTTCCGGGGTGGTGCGCTCTTCAAAGGGATGGGAAAAATCGCATTCGATACTGCAAAGGCGAATAATCACATTGGGTTCCGGCCTCATGGAAGCGGGCGGTTTGCGCGTGTACTGGTAAGCGAGCGTATCTATGAGTTTATCCGGGAATTCCGGAGCCACCAATCGCGCCACATGATTGACCAGGTGGAGTACCGGCGCGATCTGGCTGCCTTCGGCCTCGGCCAGGCGGGTGCACGTTTCGCATTGGCAATAGTTGTACCAGTCATTCTGGGACACCGAAAACACCGTGGCCTCGGGATGTTCCGCCATACGCCGGCGCACCTCTTGGGCAACCAGGTCCATGACTTCCGGATTGGTGCAACAGAGTTGGGACCGTTCTTTCAACCGTTTCCCATCCACCAGCGCGTAATATTCCGGATGCGCGTCATAATAGGTGTCCGGGGGAAGCAGCCCTTCGAAGGTGTGCACGAAACCGTAATACATAATCTTGCCGCCGTGGCGTTCCTCCAAGCCTGCCGCATAACCGTTCATGCGGTTGCGCGCGGCCCAGTCACCGTCAAAACATTCCTGCACAAATGGTTCCCGATACTCCAGATCCGGAATGCGCACCTCGTCGATGGGCTGCACGGCCAAAACTTCCGCGCCGGGGATGGAACTCACCTCCGGCGTAAACCAACGACAGCCGAGATGGTCTTCCAGAAATCCATAGACACCGTAAAGGGTACCCCGCGGCATACCGCCGGTGATAAGGATATGGGGTCCCCGCGTACGGATGACATACCCCTCTTTCCCCAAGGCTTCATAATCCACCAGGATCTTCATATCCTGAAACCGCCGGCTCTCACCCACCAGGATTTCAGAAGGCGCCGCAGGAGCGTCATCCGTCACGAGAGGAATGGCAGCCCCGGTTATTTGAGAAAGAAAGCGCTGCAATTCCTCCCCGGCGTAACGCGTGGATGGCGGGGCGGCGGCGCTGATTACAATGACCGTTCGCGGAATGCCGTCCTCGGCAATCAACACCGCGTCCTGTGGTGCAAGCGTCTCGACGCGAACCGGCACCCCGGCGCAACCCGCAAGCACGATTCCGGCTATTGCGCCCAGGACCATCTGTAACGTGAATTTCATAGAACATCCTTTCGCGGTAATCACTTCCCCGCGCAAGTCTCCGGAAATGTTGTATCACAGTCAGCCCAAAAAAAACAACGGCCCGAAAGCGATGCTTTCGGGCCTTGTGAAAAAAAAAGGCAATTACTTCTTGGGGCAAACGGCGTCCTTGGCCGCCTTGGCGACCACGAACTTCAAAACTTTCTTGGCGGGGATGGTGATTTCCGCGCCCGTTGCGGGATTGCGGCCCTTGCGCGCCTTGCGCTGCACCAGTTTAAGTTTGCCGAGACCGGGCACGGTGAAGCCGGCGGGCGCCTGCGCATAGGCCAGGGCTACGACCTGGTCCAGCACGGCGGCGACGTCTTTTTTCGTCAGGCCGACCGCTTCCGCAATTGCGGCCACCGTCTGCGTTTTGGTCATGGGCTTGTCATCGGCTTTGGCTTTCTTGAATGCCATGGTTGAAGTTCCTCCTTCGGTTGGTTCTACACGTTTTCTCCTTGCACGCGGCCGCCCCTGCGGCTTTGTGCGACTTACTACCTTTACGGAACGGCACGCCCACTCACCCTGCTGTCCGCGCGTCTATGGATGGCGCGTTTCAGCGGCTGGAGGATGCCGAATCCGCCCTATTTAGTACACGTTAAATAAGGATTTGTCAAGTTATTTTTTAGGTTCCCTTTCAAAAAACGTGCTAAAATAAGGGAAAAATGCGCCTGAAACAGGGACCGAACCACAGTTCCGGGACGCGTCAGTTCCTTTAATCGCTTGAATTTATTCAAGTTGCCGTTGGGATACATCGGCGGAACACAAGTGTATTCTTTACAAGTCAGCAAGGGCCATAATTTTAAAATACACGGAAAATAAAGGGTTTTAACGCATGTATTTCGCGGTAATTGGCGACATCATGAGCAACTTTGCAGGACTGAAATCCATACTGGACAGGCTGGACGAGGAGGGCATCTGCCGGGTGATACATACCGGAAACATCTGTGCGCCCCGTCCGGACACGGGTTCATGCATCGCGTTGCTGCGTGCGCGGCAGGTACTTTGTGTCCGCGGGCACCAGGACAAAACCTTTTTAAAAGAAACCCGGCAGCGGCATCACAAGGGAGCATCCGGCAAGGATACATCCCCGCAGGTCCGTCTTGACAGCGCCGCCCTGGAATACCTGAACAGCCTGCCACGCAAACGGGTGTTGATCGAGGAAAACGTGCACATCGTGGTGTGCCACGGCGCCGTCAACAGCGGCGGCACAATCCTGGACAGTGATACTCCCCGGGCGGTTTTTCAAAGACAACGCGAGCAGGAACCCGCCGATATCATCATCAGCGGCGGTTCCCACGCCCCCTTCACCTGCCTGGTGGACGGTGTCCTCTTTGTCATGCCCGGTACCCTGCTGTCGGATGGCGGCGCCCCGCGCTACACCCTGGTGAACACGGAGGTTTTGCCCCCGTCCGCCCAAACCATTACACTGTAGACAAATGTGCCGCAACGCTTGAGTGCGGCAGTGAATAAATGTACGGGCGCTATTGGAGTCGCCCCCTACCGGGAGATATCCACCTATGCTGCACGCTCCATGGAAACTTGCCGTGGCTGTGTTACTTGCACTCGCCTTGAGTCCCGTTCCACCGGCCTTCACAGAACCGCTTTATATAATGCCCGGGAATGTGCAATCCCGCTGGGTGAGTTTTGAAAACCCCGCCGGAGAAACCGGTGCAGGCGGCCAGGCGAACCGGGGCGCCAAGGGCGCCGCCTTCAAGACCATTAAGGCGGGCGAAGAAACCGTTCTGATGGCAGTGACAGGCAGTGGCATCGTTCACCGCATGTGGTGCACGCTGTCACAGCGCGCGCCGGTGGACCTGCGTTCCTATGTTTTGCGCATGTACTGGGACAACGCCGACAAACCCGCCGTGGAGGTTCCTTTCGGCGATTTTTTCGGAGCCATTCTGGGAGAAATCAAGCCCTTTGAAAACGCCTTTTTCAGCAGTCCCGAAGGACGCTCCTTCAATATGACCCTGGACATGCCCTTTCGCACCAGCGCACGCATCACCCTGGCCAACGAATCCGGAACCGACCTGAATCAGTTCTTCTACGACATTAACTACACCCTGCAGGAACACGCGACACCGCCCCTTTACTTCCATGCGTCCTGGCGGCGGGAACGTTATACGGAATTGAAAAAAGATTTTGAAATTCTACCGGCCCTTCCCGGGCGGGGCCGCTTCCTGGGTGCCCATATCGGTGTCATCGGCCATCCCGACAACCTGGGCTGGTGGGGTGAAGGCGAGGTGAAGATCTATCTCGACGGCGACACAGCCTATCCCACTCTGGTGGGCACCGGCACCGAGGATTACGCGGGCACCGGCTATCTCCAGGGGGAATACGCGCACCGATACCAAGGCTCCCTGCTGATCGACAACGTGAATCACTGCTATGCCTTTTACCGCTACCACGTGCCCGATCCGGTTTATTTTCACAAGGACATCCGTGTCACGCTGCAGCAGATTGGCGGCGCCATGCAGGAATTCGTCAAGGAAATGCTGGCCAACCGGGTCGAGATTCTTCCCATCTCCGTAGGCGCTGAGGACCGCTATGTCAACTTGCTCGAAAGCGATCCGCCCAAGTCGCTCGACGACCCGGATGTTCCTTACGGATGGACCAACTATTACCGCCGGGATGATGTCTGTGCGACAGCCTTTTTCTACTTGGATTCGCCGGTCAACCCTTTACCAGCCATCGCGCCCGTGGAAGCGCGTGTCGAGGCAATCGGAGAACGCCGTGCCGCCCATTAAACTGAAACCGGAAGACCTTCAGAAAGATGACGGATGTGTGGGCACCTGCTTTGCCTGTGTGCCGGATTGCGCGCGGCGGCGTCCGGCCCCCCCAAAAAGCTACCGGAACCCGGTACGGACGGGAAAGACCCCAAGAACAGCGTCCATCCGCAAAAAAAAGACATGGACACAAAACGATAAGGGCGGACCGCGCCGGTGAAGGTCCCGGCTTCTACGGGCTTACAAGACAAGACAGGCTGACACCGCAGCGCTCCGTTATTCCTGGTCGGGGGGCAGCAAAAACTCTTCCTGTTTCAAAGCGGGCCCATTGTTTTTGCCTTTGGATTTACGCTTGCGTGGCGCCGGATTCGTGCCGGAACCGCCACCGGCGGCGCCTTTCGCAGCCCTGGCTTTTCCCCCGCGTTTGGGTTTGGAGTTGGTTTCAGGTTGCGGTTCCGGTTTCAACTCCGCCTCATGAGAGGAATACTCCCTCTCGGTAAACCGGCTATACACCGGTTGCACGGATGCGAGCACCGCCATCCCCACGCCGATAAACGCCAACAGCCATGGGAAAAACACCGGCCCGCCGGGCAGGGGCCGCGGCGCGGGAGCCGCCAGCGGAAAACTGTCCAGGAAACGCCGCATGACCACGTGCTTCGGGCGCACTTTCTCGCCCCAATCCAGCAGTTCTCCTTCCGGAGAAACCGTATGACGAACCACGGAAAAGCGGCCATACGGATCGAACACGCCCGAAATGCCCGTGTTGGCACTGTGTACCAGCGGCAGGCGTGTTTCGAT
>JAKLHG010000331.1 GCA_022710255.1 Candidatus Hydrogenedentota bacterium | reverse complement strand
AAGGAACCCAGTTAATGGTCAAGTCATTTCGGCCGGGACGAAGGTCCGTGGTTATTTCTGATTCTTGGACGATGGCGCCGTCCTGGTTTTCCATGGTCAGGCTGATGTTGGTCTGTTCGAAGGGAATGGTGGTCACAATCTCAAATGCCAGCGGAATCGTTTCTCCAAGGCTGGCCGTTTCGGGATAATGCAGGACGAAGGTCAATTTTTCGCCATCCGTAATGACGGGGTCTCCCAGCCACAGTTCTTCAAAGCCGGCGGCATCCGCGGCGGCTGCCGCAGATAGAACATGGCCGCTGTGAAGTGCCGCGGCAAAACAGATGAGGAAAGATAACCGGACAACCCTTTTGGTTGTAGTCATTGATAGTTCCTTTCACGATGATCCATTCCACAGGTATCAAAAGGCCGAACAGGTGCATTCTTTTCAACAGGCCGGCGCCGCCGCAGGGATAACTTCTGGATTACCCCGCTCTAAAAAACGGGGCAACGCGTACTACTCAGCGTTCAACGGATATTTTAACGTGTGCAGAGTATAAGCGGCATGAGTATCGTGCCCAATACCGTATTAACGCTGTCTATTGTATGTTTCGGAGGCATCCGTATTCAAAGATTTAAACGGATTTTTCTGATTTCATGATGACGTCAAGTTTTGATGGGGAGAATGGGCCATCAAAAGGGAGTTGAAAGTCATTGGCGGGCTGGACTATGATGAGAAACCAAGTTTGAACATCCCCGCCGGCGCAGGTGTGCGAATAGAAGCGGCAGTATGGACGGCAGTTGCTCTTCCATCGACGACGGACGGGTGAGAATGTCCAGAGGGCCTTTTTGAGGTTCTTCCGGCTGGAAGCTTGTCCGGCGATGCGGAGCGGACTGCGGATTCAGAAGTGCATGTGTTTTTCATAATGCGTTGGCAGTATCCTCTCTCGTTTTCGTTCGCCCTTCCCGTGAACGTGTTCCCGAACGTGTTGATGCGAGCAAATACGCTTATTTTGATATACAATTACCCGACCCCGGGTTCGGGCGGGATGAACACCATCCGGTTATATACAAGCGTGGCTGTGGTTCCGGCAGGCCGCTTGTTTTTCCACGCCCTGTGTTCTCACGGGAGTGTGCCGTATTCCGGAACACTGAGGACAGGTAAAGAAGGGTATTCAAGGGATGTGGTTATTTTCTGAAGGGTAATGGCGTCATGCCCCAACTTGTGATAGAACAGCCGGGGGTTCCTCCCATGGCGGTGCCCGTTTCGGGCAAAGAGATAACATTCGGCCGTTCGGAGGACAATGATGTTGTTCTGACGGCGGAAGAGGTATCCCGTTACCATGCCCGCATCGTATCTAAAGACGGGAGGTTCTTTATTGTTGACCTTAAGAGCCTGAACGGCACCTACGTGAATCGCCAGCGCATTACCGAACAGCCGCTGAGACATCTTGACGAGATCTGGTTAGGCCGCAGGTGCCATCTCCTCTATCGGGACGATACGATGTTCGGCTCATTAAGGCCGGTACCAGAGGAGGTTAAAGACGGGCAAAACGACGATCTGCAACGGTCCATCCAAGATATACGCAGGGAGATGAACCAGGCGGGCAGGGATATGACGCTCATGGGCCGTAAGGCGAAGGCGGAGGCTGGGGACATGCCGGAAAATCCGGTCCAGCCGCTCCCTTCGCAGGAAGAACTGGTGCGCATGAGCCGGGCTTACCGCAGGCTGGAAGCGCTTCACAAGGCGCATCAGGTCATTATTTCCAACTTTGACCTGAACAAACGGCTGACCGATATGCTCGAAACCATAATGAACCTACTCCAGGCGAAACGGGGCTTTGTGCTCTTGCGTGAAGAGAAAAATGACATGTTGCGGGCGATTGTCTCTTTACAAATGGGGCTCGATCTCAACGCCTCTTCCCCGAGCATGGGTATTGCGGGACGTGCCGCGATAGACGGCGAACCGGTGTTGATGCACGACCGGGATTCCAACAAAGAATTCGGCGACCGTGCAAGCATCATCGCCAAGCGCATTACAAGCGCCATGTGCGTGCCGCTCAAGGTGAAGGACCTGATCCTGGGTTCCATTTACGTGGACACGGACGCCCCCGATATGCATTTTACCGAAGAGGACTTGGAGTTGTTTCTTTCATTGGCCTCGCAGGCCGCGCTGGCCATTGACAACGTGAAGCTGCATGACCGTGTAGTGGAATCGGAGAAAAAACGGCTGCATCTTGCCCGGTTTCTGCCGGGTGCGCTGGTCGAAAGAATTATGAATGAATCCGAGACTCTGGCGCTCGGCGGCAGGAAAACCCGGGTGACGACCCTGTTTTGCGATATCCGAGGTTCCACGGAAATCGCGGAACAGATGAATTCCCAAAGCCTGATTGCCCTGCTCAACGAACATTTTACGGCGATGACCGATATCGTCTTTGCCTATGAAGGCACCCTGGACAAGTATATCGGTGATGAAATCATGGCCGTGTTCGGCGCGCCCATTATGTTGGGGGAGGAACCTTACCGGGCGGTACGCGCAGCCATGGATATGCAACGGAGAAACGCCGAGTTGAACATGACGCGGAAGGAAGAGCGGCGACCCCAACTGCAGATCGGGATTGGCATCGATTCCGGGGAAGTGGTCGCGGGCTATATCGGTTCTCCCAAGCGGATGGATTTTACGGTGGTGGGGGACCGCGTCAATACGGCGAAGCGGTTTTGCGATATGGCGGCACCCGGCAAGATTGTCATAGGCCAGGAAACCTGGGACGCGGTGAACGATAAGATAAAAACCGCTTCCCTGGGCACCCTGATTTTGAAAGGTAAGCAGCAAGCCGTTCGGGCCTATGAGGTCATCGGTCCCCGAAAATAAAGTCTGTGGTATGGTGGCGGATAATAGAAGGAAAAACACCCTTGCGAATCATGATTACCGGTGGCGGCACGGGAGGGCACACGTCCCCCGCGCTCGCCGTAATAGAAGAATTGAGGCGGCGCGATCCCCATCTGTTGCTGCAATGGATCGGTAAACGGGGGGGGATGGAAGAAGAGGTGGCCCGGCGGAATAACGTTCCTTTTCGGGCCCTGCCGGTGGAGGGATGGTCGCGGCGCAAATCCCCCAGGATGGCGTGGATCCTCTTGAAACTGGCATATTCCATGGCGCGGGCCTGGATGTATCTCAAAGTATTTCAGCCCCAGGCGGTATTCGGCGTGGGGGGGTATGTCAGCCTGCCCGCCCTCTGGGTGGCGCAGCGCATTCATATCGTGACCCTATTGCATGAGCAGAATAAACGCCTTGGGCTTGCCAACCGGCTGTGCGCGGGGCGAACCACGCGCCTGCTGCTCAGTTATCCGGAAACCGAGGGCGCCTATCCCCGGGACCGGGCCCTGCTGACCGGCAATCCCGTGCGCCATGCCTTTCTCCATCCGCCGGAAAAAGAAAAGGCACAAGAGCAGCTCGGATTGAACCCGCATATCCCGGCGATATTGGTGGTCGGCGGCAGCCAGGGCGCCCATACCCTCAACGAGGCGACGGTTCATCTGTTGCGGGAATTCAAGCCGGAGGAACTCCAGGTCATCTGGTCGGCGGGAAAAGCGGAATACACACAAGCAAGGCATGCCGCGGAGGAGGCGCCAAACAAGGCCAAGGTGCATGCTTTCATTGAAGACATGGCCACGACGTGCGCGGCCGTTGACATCGTAGTTTCACGGGCCGGCGCTTCCATGACGGCGGAATTGGCGGCGTTGGGAAAACCGTCCATCCTTGTGCCCTATCCTTTCGCGGCGGATAATCACCAGGAACACAATGCCCGGGCCTTCCAGGCCGCCGGCGCCGCGGAGGTGCTGCTGGACAATGAATGCACAGGCGAGCGCCTTGCCGAACATATACGCAGCCTGATAAGCGATACGGACAGATTGAAAAGCATGGGGGAAGCCGCCAAATCACTCGCAAGGCCCCTTGCCGCCGAGGAAATCGCCGAAACCATTATTCAGATTGTGTATCAGGAATCGGAAAATCGTCCCGAAAACGGGTGAATCCCATCGCCCATGAGAAATGGTCCCTCCCTCCGGCAGGGCATGCCCTGTGCCGCAGGGGGGGGAGGGGCTGGCGCCCGTTCCCGTGTCGGGGTGTTTCACGCCCGGGCAGGAACACTTCCGGCTCAGGCGTATGATGGCTACGAAGCCGCTATGCGAAACGGTCCGTGACGACAATTTCCTCAAGTGGTAATTGGCCGCCTCGCGGGTTCGCGGGCGCCGTCGCCTTGCCGATGGCAAGCATCATGGAAATCACATGGTCTTGCGGAAGGTGAATCAGACGTGCGACAGCGTCAAAATCAAACCCCACCATCGGGCAGGAATCATAGCCCATGCTTTTCGCAGTCAGCATCAAGGTCTGCGCCAGGATGCCGCAGGAGCGCATCACCTCGTCACGTTGTACCTGGTCACGTCCGCGATAATAATTATCAATGGCAGGTAAAATGAAGCCCAGGAACTCCTCCGATGTATTGCGCCAATACCGGCGGGGTTCCTTTTCCCAGGATTTTACATCGCCGCAAAGGACCAGTAACAAGGAAGCATCCGTCACCTGGGACTGGTTCCAGGCAACTTTGCGCACTTCCCCGCGCAGTTCTCTGTCGCATATTCGGACCATACGCCAGTTCTGTATATTGAACGAGGTGGGCGATAACAGGGCCAGTGACAGGAGTTGCTGCACTTCAGGTTCAGGGATGATGTATGCTGGATCAAAATGCTTGACGGCGCGCCGTAGTTCAATGGCTGTGTTCACTTCCATGAAGTCTTCCTTTCCTGCGTAAGTATATCTGTTGATGGTCTCTTTGATAGAGACGCTTTTATCCGGAGTGCCTGTACGCTTCCCCTGAATTTTTGCGGGCATGGCGCACAAGATCAAAAAAAACGTGGCACAACTCCCGCCGCTTGGTTATGTGCAAACCCAAAGTATAAAGTATCTACGCT
>JAKLHG010000330.1 GCA_022710255.1 Candidatus Hydrogenedentota bacterium | reverse complement strand
TGGTCAAAGCGCCAACCTGGCCCGGGAGTCGCCGTGAGGGTGACCGTGCCGCCTTCGTCATAGTGCCCTCCGGGAGGGTCAAGAGTAACCACGCCTTTTCCTTCAATGGAAACATCGAGATTATATCGGGGTATGGATTCTGCGAAGACTGCCGTTACAGTCTTGTTCTCATCCATCACGATCGTCGCTGGATTCTGAGTGTCTTCAATAGCGCCGGCATAATGGTCAAAGCGCCAACCTGGCCCGGGAGTCGCCGTGAGGGTGACCGTGCCGCCTTCATCATAGTGCCCTCCGGGAGGATTAAGCGAAACACCGCCTTCTCCCTCCTGGTTCAGCGATAAATGAAAGACGTTGACAACATCATTCGATGCTGTCCTCCGTACCTGACAGAAGGCCACAGCGTTCTCCAGCAATTCCACAGGAAGAACGGCTGTATTGTTCAACGTGGGCGGAACGTAGTCCTTGGGTACCAGGGCGGCGAATATCTTTGTCGCATACTGGTCGCCGGTACCTGTGGTGATATCCCCGCTCCAAGTCCCATCGTCCCTGATAATTAGGGTTTTCTGCGTCCAGAATGGTTTATTGAACCAGTTGGATGTATATATCGCCAAAGCCACCCTATAGTCCTGTGGGGTGACATGTAATGTCTTCCCTGTTAAGTCCTCTGTGCTTCCCCAGGCAGGCACTTCGTCAAAAACGATTTCTGGTTTGCCATGGTCGTTCCTATCCTGCTCCATGAAAACAGCCTGCACTCGAGTGTCTTCCATTATTTTTAATTCGTGAGACAGTTCATCCAGGCAGATTTGCCCGACATCTATGGGGCCGCTGTTTACGATTACCGTTGCCGTTTTATTTGTCGCATCAAAGGACCAACTATGCAAGCACCAACCCGCTTCGGGTACTGCGGTTACGGTGACTGTCGTTCCGGAATCGTACCGACCTCCTGTCGGTGACAAAACAATCTCTCCTTTGCCCTCAATATCAATTTCGAGAGTATATTTTTCAGGATTGAAACAACCACACACGGCAGTCAATGTGGTTGCCGTCATGATGACAATACAGATACCTGATTTCATAGATTCGACTCCTGTTTATGGTTTGATTCCTAACAAAATAGCTGTCGCCTTTGTTGTTCTCGTTTTCCTTCAGGCAGACATACACGGGAAGCGCGCCGTATTGTTTATATCCGGGATAGAGGAGAACTACCCTGACTGTTTTTCACATTCAGTTACAGTATGCCAACAACTATAGATGAACCCCATAAGAGTACGCAAATAACTGTCGCGCTAACTTCACGTTACGTTGCATCGTTTACATTATCTCTGACCGGACGTGACTATTATGCTTTATAATTAAGGCATATAAGGCTGCGGCAAGCCGAAGTTCGTGGCAAAGGGTATGGATTTTAAACAAGGAGAAAGAAATACCCCCATATTGTCGCGGCTCCGCCTTGTTTTTTGTGGTCTGATTGATAAAACAGGTCTGCTGCGACCTTTAGTAAGGAAAAGTACGTGGAAAAACGATGCAACGGAACCCTCGCGGTAGTAGAGCCCCCAATACACCTTTTCCTTCTTCACTCCTACTCAAGGCTTTCTCTTCCTGGAAACAACAGGTTCCTTTTCCCCTTATTCCGATGTTCGAGTCATTGGAGTTCGTTTTTCTATCCAAAAATACTTTTGAAGTAGTGGGTATTATCCAGCAGCGGTAATTCTTTGTTCAGAAACTCTTTTACCTCTTTTGCAGAAATGGAAGGGCGTGTTTCCTGTACCGGGGCTTGTTTCCCGTCCGGTTCTGGTCCCTGCTTCCGTTGGGGCTCCAAGTGCTCCCCGGTCATGCCGCGGCCCGCACTCCCGGTTTCCGAGGGTTCCCCATCAAAAACGAGATCCAGCCGTTCGCGAACGAACTTTCTAAGCACCGTAAACAAATGCCTGTAAATCTCTTCACGGTTTCCGTTGGCCATGACCTCCGTATCAAGGGGCAGAGCCTTTCCGGAAAAGATCAAAACACTCTTATTGCATTCAGGGCAAGGACCCACAATAATCGCGTCCATTTCAGGGAGAAGCAGTTGCCCTTCTATACCACAATGCGGGCATCTTACCTTTATCACATTAATCATAATGGATAACCTCCTTTCTGTCTCTACACTCACCTATAGTATACCATATTCTGGATTTTATGTTTCATCCTTAGCGCGCTGTAAAGGCTTGTTTTGGCCGAAAAGATGGATTGAGAACAACAGTCTTCAAAGATGTAAATGCATAACATGTTTAAAATATTCGACATAAAAAATGCGACTTTCGGGAAGCCGTTTCGTGTGCGGGAGGCTGGGATGAAAACGGGATTCATTGGAATAGCGGGTATATTTATGTGATTCAGGATGGTGAGACTCCCGGAGTGGTGATTGCCATGAAAGCGACGCGAGTGGGTGTGCCAGTTCCCAAGACGCTGCGGAGCAAAGGTGCCGGCGCAATGGCCGCCCCTGCCGTGCGCGGTCCTTGTCTGCGGCCGTATCGGACCGTTACAATGTCCCTTGAACCTGGTACTTTCAACAAGGAGATAATCCATGACCTCAGCACGAACCCTGATGTTTCTGACCCTTGCCGTGTCCGCAGTTTGCCTGGCCGCGGCGGACGACCTGGAAAGCCTCTTCACGAACCCGCCTGATGCCACGAAGCCTCGCTGTTATTGGTATTGGATGGACGGGTACATTACCAAGGAGGGCATCACGCAGGATCTTGAGGCCATGCACCGCTTCGGCATCGGCGAAGGCTACATCGGTATCATCAGTGGCCAGAGCGGGATGGACCCTAAACCGGAGCCCAGGGCGCTCACGAACGCGTGGTGGGACTTTGTCGTGCATGCCGTGCGCGAGGGGAGGCGTCTGGGCGTGGACATCGGCTTCTTCAACTCGCCCGGCTGGAGCCAGTCGGGCGGCCCCTGGGTGAAACCGGACCAGGCCATGCGCTACGTCGTCCTGCCAGAGACGCGCCTGAGCGGCCCCCAATCGTTTGCAGGAAAATTACCCGGGCCGGAAGGCCCCTTTCAGGAGGTTGCCGTGCTGGCATTCCCGGCGCCGCAGGGGGAAGGTGTCCTTGCCCCGGAAACAAACCGTACGCCACGCAAGATCGATTTTGAGTCCGCCCAACCCTTCACGGCGCGCAGCATAACGGTACTGCTGGTAAAGGCCGTTAATGTGACAGCGGAGCTGTTGTCATCGGAGGACGGCAAAGAATACCATTCCGTGAAAACCTTTACCGTGGACCGGCACAACATAAACATCAATGTCGGCCCCGTGCCGCTTGCCCCTGTGGTGGCCGCGTTTCCGGCCGTGACGGCCCGCTATTTCCGGCTGGCCTTCTCGGCGCCGTGCAAGGTGGGGGAGGTGCGCCTGTCGCCTGCGGCACGCGTGGAATCCTACGCGGAAAAGGCCCTCCTCAAGATGTTCCAGGATCCCCTGCCTCCCTTTGACTTCTACACCTGGCCGCTCCAGGCGGAACCGGACACCCCGGGGCTCGCTGTGGCGCCGCAACAGGTGCTGAACCTCTCGGCGCAACTGGAGCCGGACGGCACCCTGCACTGGGACGTGCCTGCGGGCGAATGGGTCGTGCTGCGCGCCGTTATGGCGCCCACGGGCACCAAGAACAGCCCATCGCCGGAGGAGGCCACGGGCCTGGAGGTGGATAAGATGAACCGGGCTCCCCTCAAGGCGCACTTCGATGCCTATATCGGCGATCTGCTTGGACGCCTGACGCCGGACGAACGCAAAGCCCTGAAACATGTCGTGGCGGACAGTTACGAGATGGGGCCGCAGAACTGGACCGACGGTTTTGCGAAACGTTTTCAGGACCGCTACGGGTACGACCCGCTGCCCTGGCTGCCCGCCATGAGCGGGCGTATTGTGGGCAGCGCCGACCAGACTGACCGCTTCCTGTGGGACCTGCGCCGCCTTGTGGCCGACCTGGTCTCGCGGGAATATGTCGGCGGTCTGCGCGACCTGTGCAACGGGCAGGGTCTCAAGATGTGGCTGGAAAATTACGGGCATTGGGGGTATCCCGGTGAGTTCCTCCAATACGGCGGCGAATGCGATGAAATCAGCGGCGAGTTCTGGGTCAACGGTGACCTGGGCAGCGTCGAATTGCGCGACGCCGCATCGGCTGCGCACATTTACGGCAAGCCCGTGGTGTGGGCGGAAGCCTTTACTGGCGGCATCCCCTTCGCCAATTCCCCCCGTGACCTCAAGGCGCGCGGTGACTGGGCTTTTTGTGAGGGCATTAACCAGTTCGTCCTCCATGTTGTCATCCACCAGCCCTGGGAGGACAAACGCCCCGGCGTCAATGCGTGGTTCGGCACGGAGTTCAATCGTCACAATACGTGGTACGACCATGCCGGCCCCTGGATGGACTATCTGCGCCGCTGCAGCGTCATGCTCCAGCGGGGCCTGTCGGTGGTTGACGTGGCCTATTTTATCGGCGAGGATGCGCCCAAGATGACCGGCCTGCCCCGGCCCGAACTGCCACAGGGATACGACTTCGACTATATCAACGCTGAGGTCATCGAACAGCGCCTTCAGGTGAAGGAGGGGCGGTTTGTCCTGCCGGAAAGCGTGTCGTACAGCCTCCTTGTATTGTCGCCTTCCGAAACCATGCGGCCCGAACTGCTGGCAAAAATCAAGGAACTCGCGGAGGCCGGGGGCGTTGTCTTCGGCCCTGCCCCGGAGCGTTCCCCCAGCATGGAAAACTATCCTGCCTGCGATGACGTGGTAAAGGGTCTTGCCGCCGACCTGTGGGATGGCGGACTTATCCTGACCGGCGACTCCCTTGACGGCGCACTCGCAAAAGGACATCTCGCCCCCGATGTCGTTTGCCCGGAGGATATCCTTTGGAAACACCGCCGCGAAGGCGATACGGAAATCTACTTTCTGTCGAACCAGAAAGATGCCGCGCGCAA
>JAKLHG010000033.1 GCA_022710255.1 Candidatus Hydrogenedentota bacterium | reverse complement strand
TTTTAATTTTTACAATTTGCCCCCCCCCCCCCCCGACTTTTGTCAATTTTTTATCGGAAGGTGCATCAATTATGTCGGCGCGTCGTGCTTAACTCCTCGACAGGGGTGGGGTGCGGCAACCGCCGCCAGACCTTCCCGCCTACGTCGCACGCGCGTGCGGAAACGTACCGCCGCATTGTTTCATGAACCGTATCGTTGCACTATGTTAAACTGCACCGGTATCCTTTACAGGGATCGGTGAACTTGTTTTGAAAAGGTGTCAGGGCGTCGCTTTATGTGCGTCCATAGTACGTTGGCGTTGCCCACACCCCAGAGATTGTCTTCCCGGGAGAAGAGGCGCCTTCGCCGCAGCAAAAAAGAGTTACGGTCTGGGGAGCGGCGGTCCCAGGAAGTTCAACTCATGAGTAGTTGGCAACGAAATGGTCGTAAACGCCTAACCCACATAAAATCACGGTACTGGCATGGCATCTGATAAACTCCGCAGATGGTATCAATCGGGCAGGTCCGGGCTTACCCTGTTAAAGGTGATCGCCGGGCTGGGCCGGGCGCCTTTGTTCGTCTCCTGGAACGTTACCTTTCGCTGCAACCTGCGCTGCGGGTATTGCGGCGCTTTGGACGCGCCACGCCGGGAATGTGAAACGGAGGAAATCAAGGCCGGGCTTCAGGAACTGTACCGGCTGGGCGGGCGGTGGATTACCTTCGGTGGAGGAGAACCGCTGTTGCGTCGCGACTTGGGGGAATTGATCGTCTATGCGAAATCCCTTGGGTTCCAGGTGTTTGTCAGCACCAACGGTCATTTTGTCCCAAAACGTATAGAAGACCTGCGCCCGGTGGATAACTTGAATTTCAGCCTGGACGGTCCCCGCGAGGTGCATGACGCCGTGCGGGGTTCGGGCGCCTTTGAGGATACGTTGCGTGCGTCCCGCGTTGCCCGCGAGGCGGGATTGCCCTTTTCCTTTCAATGCGTGCTGGCACGTCATAACCTCGACTGCCTGGAAGACACCCTGGCCATTACCCGCGAACAGGGCGCCTGGATGATGTTTCAGCCGGCCACGCAATGGCTGGATTCTTCCACCGCGCCCAATCCCCTGGCGCCGCCGGTCGCGGGATACCGGAACGCGATAGCGCAGCTGTTACAGTTGAAACAGGCGGGCGCTCCCATCGCGAATTCCAAAGCGGGACTGCGCCATCTGGCGCGCTGGCCCGATGCTACGCACATACGCTGCCTGGCGGGGCGGCTTATGGTGATGGTAGAACCGGACGGCACGCTGCTGTCCTGTCACCAGTGCGAGGTGGAGCGTTTCCTCACGGCCGAAGGTAAACCCGCCAAAACCTTGGCCGAACAGTTTCACGGAACCCCGCCGCCCCGGGGCTGCGTACAGTGCTGGTGCGCGCCCGTAGTGGAACTGGCCTTGATTTGTTCCTTGAAACCGGAACCTATTTACAACACACTGCGGCGTTTCTTCTGACACGGGCGCCTTCCGCAGCCCGGTGGGAATGGCAAGTACGTAGCAAAAAATGGGACTGCCTCCAGCGCGCGCGAAGACCTTGAACATTGTCCGGGGTCCTGAATCGCGCCAGAGGCTGTCCCAATTTTTTGCGGGCATATTGGACAAGACCGAAAAAAGCGGGACAGTTCCCGCCGCTTGATAAATTCGTGTATCCCAGTCCAAATAATGCCTTGCTATCAACGCTTCATCAGGGCCTTATGGTACGATGCGGTGGGAACAGTCTCAATTTTTCTCAGGCATGAACACCGGACCCGAATTCCTTTTTTATGATAGGATATTTTGGCTAAGGCTTGGAATCCGAACAGGAGAAAATATTGTATGTGGTTGAATCGATCAGGCATCTTCATGATGTTCTGCAGTCTAACGATGGCGCTTCTATCCTGCATCGCCGCGGACGCCCGGGAATCACTGCAAGAGACGCAGGCGTCCCTGCGCGCCGCCATTATGGACCTTTCGGAGCGGTTTCCGGAAGCGTACCTCCGGGGCGGTGAATTTTTGGAACGCCTCACGGCCTTTGAACAGCGGGCAACAACCTGGCCGGTTACGGCGGGAGAACGCAAGCGCTTCGAAGAACTGCGGCGGGAAGCGTTACTTGCCCATCCCCTGCTCGCTGCACATCCACTGCTCTTTGTAACGCGCCGCCAGTACAAACCCGATCATCACAACACGGAGACCATGTTCCAGACCGGGGAAATCAACACGAACAGTTTTGAGGGCGGCGGCGCCTTGCGCGTGCTAGAGTTGTCGCCGGGCGGCGCGGTGCGCACCCTGCTCGAATCGCCGGAAGGGATTATTCGCGATCCGGCGGTGCACTTTGACGGCGAGCGCATTCTATTTTCCATGCGCCGGAACATCCAGGACGACTATCACTTGTATGAACTCAGCGCCGACGGGTCCAGCCTTCGGCAGCTGACCTTCGCCGGGGGCGTCAGCGACATCGATCCGTTGTACCTGCCGGGCGGAGACATCGTCTTTTCCTCGACCCGGGAACCCAAATACTGCATGTGCAACCGCCATATTATGTGCAACCTGTTCCGCATGACCGGTGACGGCGCCAACATCCACCAGATTGGCAAAAGCACACTCTTTGAGGGCCATGGCACGTTGATGCCCGACGGCCGCATCCTGTATTACCGGTGGGAATATGTGGACCGCAATTTCGGAGATGCCCAGGGACTGTGGACCACCTATCCGGACGGCACCGGTCATGCCGTATATTGGGGCAACAACACCCAGTCCCCCGGCGCGGTCATCAATGCGGTCCCCGTTCCCGGCACCCAGCAGGTCCTGTGTATTTTCAGTTCCTGCCATGACCGACCCTGGGGCGCCCTGGCGCTGATAGACCGTCGCCTCGGCGTGGATGGCGTAGTGAACGGCGTGCGCAGCCCGTCCGTGCTGCGCACCTGGCCCGAGTCCGCCCTGGACCTGGTCGGCGAGGGTGATTTTGACCGCTTTAACTGGGACACCTTCATGCAGGTAACGCCCAAGTACGAGGATCCCTTCGCGCTGGACGCGCACTTTTTCCTTTGTTCCCGCACCGTGGATACGGGCGAAAAAACAGGGTTGTTCCTGGTGGATACCTTTGGCAATGAACTGCTCCTGTATGCCGAGGGCGACGAGAACTCCCCCGTGGGCTGTTACGACCCTATGCCGTTAGCGCCTTCCCCGCGTCCGCCTGAACTGCCCGCCCGCAGCGACTTCAGCAAGGATACGGGATATTTTTATGTGGCCAATGTGTATGAGGGTACCCACCTTGAAGGCGTGGTGCCCGGAACGGTGAAGTACCTGCGTGTCATTGAGTCGCCGGAAAAGCGCAGCTTTACGCATCCCTCCTGGGACGGTCAAGGCCAGCAGGCACCCGCCATGGCCTGGCACGACTTTAACAACAAGCGCATCCTGGGCGTCGTTCCCGTGGAGCCAGACGGTTCCGCTTATTTCAGCGTTCCTGCCGAGACGTATGTCTATTTTCAACTGCTGGACGAAAAAGGCATGATGGTGCAATCCATGCGCAGCGGCACTATCGTGCAGCCCGGCGAAACCCAGGGTTGTATTGGTTGCCATGAGGAGCGCCGTGATGCGCCGCCTCTTGAACGTGTGCCGACGGTAGCGGCCTTGACCCGGCCGCCGAGTCCCATGACAGGGTGGTACGGCCCGCCGCGCTTCTTCAGTTATACCCGCGAGGTGCAGCCGGTGCTTGACCGGCATTGCGTGGGCTGCCACGATTACGGGCAGGAAGCGGGAAAGATCCTGAATCTGTCGGGCGACCGCGACCTGGTGTTCAACACCTCCTATAACGAATTATGGCGTAAAGGCATTATAAAAGCGGTCGGCGGCGGCCCGGCCCAGATTCAGCCCGCCCGTGCCTGGGGTTCCCATGTGAGCCCGTTGACTCGGGCGCTGCAGGCACCCCATTATGATGTACAACTCGACGATGAAAGTTTGAACCGGCTGCTGACCTGGATGGACATCAACGGGCCGTATTATCCCGAATACGATTCGGCCTACCCGGATAATCCTGCCGGACGCAGCCCGCTCAATCCGCAACAGGTGGCGCGGCTCGCGGAACTGACCGGTATTCCCCTGGCCGGTCAACTGGGCCATGGTGTCAACCAGGGCCCGCAAGTCTGTTTTGAACGCCCGGAACACAGCCCCTGCCTCGGCAATCTGAAGGAGACCAATGCTGCAGGATATGAAGAGGCCTTACAGATTATTCGGGACGGCATGAATAGGCTGGCAACACATCCCCGGGCCGACATGGAAGGATTCCTTGCGGCGCCGGCACACCAGCAGCGACAGGATAAATACCGCCTGCGCCGGGAAATGGAGACGCGAAATCGGGAAGCGATCCGCAAGGGTGAAACGCTTTTCGACACGGATTAACAGAGTGTTACCCCATCCGGGGTGCGTGCGGATGTCTTGAAGAGGACATTCCTTTTCGTCATGTTCGGACATGTTTATGCGATATGCGCTAGGATTTTCGCTTGTTTTTCGATGACTTTGATGGTTTCCTGAAGTGCGTTGACGTCATTTTCATCGAAATAAGCTTCACCGCATTGTCTGCATAGCCAGGCGGGCGCTTTATCCAGATGTAAATGGATGCCGTCCCGGTCTATATCAAAAGGCGCCGTTCCCCGCTCCATCTCCCCCTGACAATACATACATTTCATTTATAGATCCTCTTGGTATAATTATCCGACCACTGCGCCGCATCCGGAATATAGGCCGTAATAATGGCAAGATACGTGTCCTTGGGAGCGCAAACTACGTGTATGGTTCGTTCGTCGGTTCCCTTGCCTTTAATAAGGCAGCTCGGCCCGCGGGCATCACCAGGATAGTCTTCAATGATAGTGCCGTCTTCAATAACCTTCCGTACATCCTCCGGGCTTATCATGCGTTCAAGCCGCGACATTTGAAGTGCGGCATGGGGCAAAAAGAGTATTCTCTGTTTTGATTTCTCTCGAAGTAAATCATGTAACATGACAAGGTATTTCACGTACCCGGTATATCATGGGATAGCGCCCTTTACGCTTATCGCGCAGGACTAAGTATATCATAATTGGGCTGATTTCAGGGGATGGGACTTCTTGATGGTATCGCGGTAGTTTACCAAATACTCTTTGGAGGTACAGAAGGAAATAAAGCCGATTATTCAACTTCCACTCTGCTATAATACGTGCCGTTACCCCCCCCCTGATTTTTTTATCCACCATCAATTACTGAGGCATTATGCAAAAGATTTTTACCATTATGCTGCTGATAGGTTCCAATATGTTCATGACCTATGCCTGGTATGGCCACCTGAAAGACCTGCGTCACCGCACCTTGTTCATGGTCATTGTACTCAGCTGGAGCATCGCTTTTTTCGAGTACTGCTTGCAGGTGCCCGCCAATCGCATCGGCTATGGTCCCTTTTCCCTGGGCCAGTTGAAGGTTATTCAGGAGGTTATCAGCGTCAGTGTGTTCGCCGCGTTTTCCATACTGTACATGCGCGAACCCTTGAAACTGGACTTCCTCTGGGCCGGATTATGCCTGGTAGGCGCCGCCTACTTCATGTTCCGGGGTGCGGGTGCAACCTCATAAAACTGTGTCTGCACCGGGGATAAGCACGGCTTAATCCAACAAGGGGGGGGGAATTTCATCCTGCGGGTTTATGTTTTACTATAAGAGCGTGTACGGAAAGTCGCTTCAACGGCCTGTGCAATTATCGCAACTTGTTGAGATTGCTTCGTTTCACTCGCAATGACACCGTATACATCTATCTGTCATTGCGAACGAAGTGAGGCAATCTCCCCTTTCCGTACACCCTCTAAGAAACGCGATGGTAGTTGGACCGTAATAACACGGATTCCCTTAACCCCGAAAGTAAAGGATAGAGGAACAATGAAAATGAAAAGCATTGCAAAATATGTGTGGCTGGTGTTCCTGTTTTGTGCAACCGTGGTTCCCTTGTATGGCTGCGCTTCGGAAAACGCAGCGGCAGTCCCAAAAATAGGAAACCCCTTGCCGAACTTCGAGTTGAAGGATTTGAACGGCACTGTGCATTCGCTGAACCAATACGCGGGCAACATCGTCGTCCTCGAGATGTGCAGCATCGAGTGCCCCTGGTCACGGGGAGCGGACCCGCATCTTGTTGCCCTGTCAAAGAAACACGCGGATGACGGCGTTGTGTTTCTTGGGATTGACTCCCATAAAAGCATCACCGTGGATGATATCAAAGCATATGCTGAAAAGGCCGGCAAATCCTACCCGATTTTAAAAGACGTGGACAATAAATACGCGGACGCCATCGGCGCAAAAACCACGCCCGAGGTATATGTGGTGGACAAGGAAGGCAAACTGGCCTATCATGGCGCGTTCGACAACCGCCAGCAAGAAACACAAGAGGGCGATAAATCTTATGTCGCCAATGCCATTGCTGCCTTGCTTGACGGCAAAGCGCCGGACCCAAGTGAAGCAAAGTCGTGGGGCTGTTCCATCAAGCGCAAGTAAACGGGAATTCCACATGAAACCATGTTGTGGTCGTGTAATTGGTTACATATGTTTGCTGGCGGCGTCAGCGGCGATGATTACGGGGTGCAGTGACGGACCCGCCTCTGGAGAGAAGACGGACACGGCCGCGACGCCGCCACCCGGCGAAGCTGCGCCCGTGACTGCCAGTGGTCTGGGCGCCCTGCTGGCTGCTTCCAAAGGCAAGGTGACCGTGCTCAATTTCTGGGCCATCTGGTGTCCGCCCTGTGTCGCGGAGCTGCCGGAGCTGGCGAAATTTTATCGCGAGCATTCCGGGGATACCGTGGCGTTTCTTGCGGTCTCCCTGGATGGCGTGGAGGGCATAGAAACCGTCATCACGCCTTTCTTAAAGGCCAAAACGGTTCCATTCCCCGTTCATGTACTGGCTGACCGCGATATCGAAGCGGTTTCCAAAGCTGTAAACGCGGAAATCAGCGGCGCCCTTCCGGCCACTTTGGTTTATAACCGTCAGGGGGAACTGGTCAAGTCGTGGGAAGGCGGCATCACTTTGGAAGAACTGAACCAGATAGTCAAGCCCCTGTTATAAACTGTATGTTTTCCCCTGAGCGCGCGTCCAAGCCGCAAACACCCCGCATGGCGGGATGTTTTTTTCGTTCAGCCCGTTTGCATACCGGGATTTAAATTGTTACACTAACTCCGGAACGATGGGGAAAAGCGAAGATGCGATAGCAGGAATGCCTTATGCCCTGCCGGAATCCCTGCGGAAGAACGGAAGCCTATACGGCCGGGCGGCGCCATACAATAGGGTTTGCGCGATGCTGGAATTGGAGTTTATACAAACATTCCTGAAAAATAATCGGGACTATGTGCTTGAAAAATACCGGGACAAGACAAACCTGACGGTTACCAATAAACAGGGCGATCCGAACAACCTGCTTACGGAAGTGGATTTAACCATCCAGAAGCGCTTTGTTGACGCCGTTCGGGGCACGTTTCCGGCGGATCTCATTGTCGGCGAAGAAAGCGGGCTGGACAGGGGGCCGGACGATCTCAATCAACGAATCTGGGTCATCGACCCCATTGACGGCACCTACAATTTTATGCGAGGCCTGAACCCGGCCTTTGCCATCAGCATCGCTTTTGTGGAAGAGGGCTTCGCACGGGCCGCCGGAGTGTTGCTGCCGCTTCAGGGAACCCGTTTCTTTGCGGAGGCCGGACAGGGCGCCACCTGCGACGGCCGCCGCCTGTCGGTTTCAAAGATCCAGCATATGGAGGAGGCCTGTTTTGAAATCGATTTCAGCAACACGGAAACCCGGCGCATGCTCCTGCGGCGAGGCGCGGACGTCTTGAAGAAAGCCGGGCGGGTGCGCAGCCAGGGTTCAGCCGTGGTGGGTATTTGCCAGGTGGCGACGGGCGATGTGGACGCCTATTTACATATGGGCCTGCAGCCGTGGGATTATGCCGCAGCCCAATTGATTGCCGAAGAAGCCGGCGCCCTGGCAACGCGCCTGGACGGCAAGGCACTCCGGATATTCGACAACAAAAAAGGCGTGCTGATTACCAACGGCGCCATTCACAGGGCGGCCTTGTCCCTGGTAACCTCCTGATAGCGGGAAAGATAAAAGGCTGCCTGACGCGGGAACGCCCATGTGCGAGGCAACGCTGTCGCCGGTGTTCGTAAGACGCCATGAACCCTATTTTTGTCTGGAAGCCGGCACCAGCACAAAAGAAAGGACACGCATTAAAGATGGATATCCTGCAGGAATATTTTAAAGGGGACAATCTGGCCGCCGCCTTGAATATGAAGATTGAACAGGTCGAACCCGGAAGGGCCGTGGTGTCGATGCCAGTCTCCGCTATCCATATGAACGGCATGGGCGCGGTGCACGGGGGGGCTATTTTTTCCCTGGCGGATTTCTGTTTCGCCGTGGCGTCCAATTCTCACGGCCGGGCGGCCATGGCCATCAATTGCTCCATCTCTTTTTTCAAGGGCATCAAATCCGGCACCTTGACGGCGACCGCCCATGAACAGTATCTCGGGAACCGCATCGCCGGGTATCTCATGGAAGTCACGGATGAGAAAGGCGCTTTGGTTGCCAGCATGCAGGCGCAGGTTTATCGGACCCAGGAAACAATCGAGTCCATTCTGGCCACACGCGACGGAGAAGCGGACGGGGACAACAAATAAACATCTCCCGGTTCCGACAGTCGCGTCAGGTGTCCGTTTCCTGCAGAAAGCGACGGAATATCTCGGCGAACCGTTCCGGATCTTCCTCGTGGGCACAATGGCCGCAGTCCTGGATTACCTCATGACGGACACGGGGTAAAAGGGCCGCCATGGAGGCCGCGATGGCGCAGAATTTCGAATCCTCCCCGCCCGTAATGAGCAAAACAGGTATTTTTACAGAGGACAGCTGTTCCCACAAACTCGGCTGTAACCCGGTTCCAAGTCCGCGCAATGAAGCAGCCAGTGCCCGGGGATTAGTGTGAAGCCTGCGCGCAATGCGTTCTTCCAGAAGCGCGGGCCGGTTCCGAAGCGCGCCGAAGAGCGGCTGTTCGTACCACGCGCGCAGGAATTCACGAAAGTCGGGCCCGTCTTGAGATATCCGCGACAATTTCAGGGCGCGTTCTTCGTCCTGCCGTCGCCGTTCAAGACGCGCTTCCGGATCGGCAATGCCGGGGGACGCCGATTCCAGCATCAGGCAGGTAAACCGTTCCGGGTATTGTACCGCCAGGTACAGTGCCACACGGCCGCCCATGGAATAGCCTGCCAGCGCGCAGGTGCCGACACCGTGTTCTTCGAGTCCCCGCAACAACATCGCCGCGGTTTCTTCCATATTCGCGCCGGCGTTTTCGGATTCGCTTGCAGCCGCGCCATGGCCGGGTAAATCAGGACACAGGCACCGGTAGCCGGGGCACAAAGAGTGTGCCGCGAACTTCCAATCCGCGCCGCAACCCATAAATCCGTGCAGCAGCAACACGGCAGGTGCATCGGCCGGAGCGGGCGTGAATTCATGCCAGCGCTGTGGGGTGCTCAAGGCAAGACCTTCCAAAAAATGCAAATGCCCGGTTTTGGGGGTGCCGCCCAACAGGGAACTATTAACAAGAAGTTAAGTACGTGGTTCACGCTTTGGTGTGTTACCTTGTTCAAGGTATTTGGGATAACACGCGCACCATAGTGCGAACGACATACCCTGAACCGCGTTGCGGGCATAGCCTGCGTTAGGTGGAAAGAAGGCAAAACCGACTTCCGGAACGTGTTCCTTGCGCACACAACTCTACTCTTTTCGGTTCGCGAACTGAGAAAAAAAATGAAACCCAAAAGGTGCGCGCAAGCCATAGTAAAGGCTGAACCTGCGCTAGTTCTCTTTTCGGGAGACCCTTGAAATGACCTCCGCGACTTCCTGCCGCTCCGCATCCGTCTTGCACAGCCCTTCAATAGCGGTCAGACGTTCCCGTTGTTGCTCGGGTTCTTTGAAAGAGCGCCGCACATGGGCGATGTATTGTTTCAACGCCACAAGGCGCACGGAAGCCTCCTCCAGGCGTTGCCACAGGGCCAGCAGGGCTTCTCCGCCTTCGGGGCCTTGCCAGCCGGAAAGCGTTTCCAGCAGGGCCCTGGCCTGATCTTCCTGCGGCGCAGCGGCAAACATGATTGTCTCCGCCGCGTCCTGAAGGGCTTTCAGGGCGGCCGGCGTGCCCAGGATCCCCAGCGTTTTCAACAGGCGCACGGCATCTTCCCCGGAAGCGCCGGCCAGGCGCGTTGTCGCCTGTGTCACAGCCTCTTCTTCGAGATTCAGGCGCACCGCCAGCCCGGCGAGGGCGGTCCGCGCCGCCTCCGCGCCGGATTCGCCGGCTGCCGCCAGCTGGTATTGGTACAACCCGGCCAGGTCGCCGGGTTCACCCACCGCGGCAAGGGCGCCACACGCCGCCCGGCGCACCCCGTCGTCCGGGTCGTTCATGAGTGCAATGGCAACCTCCCTGAAAGCGGTTGCCTGGCGCTCGCGAATAATTTCCAGGTACAGGACCTTTTCAGCGGGCGTATAGGCGCCGGGGTCCGCGGACCGGTTCAGCATTTCCTGTTGCATGGCCGCTTCCAGGCTGGGCAACCGCAGAAACGCGGCTTTGACCGCCTGCCTCTCGCTGTCGGATTCGGCCCGCGCCAGGGCGTCCATGAGCGGGCCCGCCAGTGCGGGATCCGAACGCCGGGTGACTGCGTCATACGCCGCCAGCCGGACTTCCTCCACGGGATGCTTCAGGGCATCCCGCACCGCCTGCCGCGCCGCGGGGTCATCTCGTTTCCCCAGCAGGACAACCACCTGCGGGCGGACGTTCTCATTGAATTCTTCCAGGCGCGCCGACAGGGCGCTTGAAACCTCTTCACCGGCAAGACCGCCCACGAGTCGCAGCGCCGCGCCCGCATAGGCGCGGTGGGGAGACTGAACGGCCTGCAACAGTTCGGGCAACGCGTCCATCCCGGCCACGCGCGCCAGGGTTTGGAGGACCATGGCCGCGTAGTGAGGTTTCAACTCCTTCTGCAGCGACTCCCGGCACAAGGCGGCGATACGCTGGTGGTCTTCCACGGATTCGGGAAGGGCCATGGCCGCCAGTAATTCTGCGCTCAGCCCGGTTTCCTCCGGACTGTAGTAGGGCTGGGCGTTCAAACCCAGCAGGGCGTTCTGAATGCTGGCGCTTTTGTCGGGGCCATCCGGACAATCTACCAGCAATATGGAGGCCAGGCCCTGAAGCCCTCCAAGGGAGGCAATGCACCGCACCGCATCGTCATACACATCCGGGTCGCACACGTAAGGCTCCAGCACGCGGATGGTGGTATTGTCACCGCAAAAACGAAGTTGTTCCATGAAAAAACGCCGCACGTCAGGATGCCCGGCGCGGTTCAACGCCACCTCGAAGATTCGTGTAACGCGTACGCGATGCGTTTCCCGTCCGGGACCGACAACATGTTTGGCCAAGCCGTACAGGGCAAACCGCGCGCCGGCGTCGGGTGTGTCTTCCGGCGGGCCGATCCGATCGCATAAGGCGAAGATCAGCGCGTCCCCTTCCGCCAGTACCTGGTTGAACAGGGCGTCCGCCGCCGCTCCGTTTTCCGGGGGCATGGCCGCGCATAGATCTTCCACAGTCAGGGCGAAAGCGTTCACCGCCCCTGGCAAGCAACAGAACGCGGCCGCAAGTAAGAGTGAGATCAAAGCGGACGAGATTCTCATGGAAAGGCATCTCCCTTCTGGTGTGCGGTTCGTAAGGATTTAGATATGCCACGGGCTGCGCATGGGCTGGTAGGCCAGGCGATTGGCCGCATCGTCACCGGGGAATTCTTCCCGTTCAGGGTCGTAACGCAAGTCGCGGCCGAGGCGTACCGCGATGACGCCCAGATTCACCAGTGTGCACGAGCGGTGGCCGTTGGCCTCGTTGAGCGGAAATTTCCGGCGTGTCCGCACCGCCTGGTAAAAATCGGTTTCCTGGGGATCCGGTTCGGGAAGGGATGCGAGGCGTTTCTCAAAATCCGGGATATCGCAACGCAGCCCCTTGTACAGGTTCCCCTCAGGACCCGCGATATACGGAACATCATCGCCGGTAGTCTCGGCATCCAGCACGATTTTGCAGCCGTCGGCGTAGGTCATCTCTATGCGGCGCCAGGAACTGGCCGCGTCCGGATGCTGGAGGGGCGCATCCACGCTGACAGCCACGGGACTGGTATCGTCCTTCTCCAGCAAATACTGCACCGGGTCCAGGTAGTGCTGGCCCATGTCGCCCAGGCCGCCGCCGTCATAATCCCAATAGCCGCGAAAGGTCCCGTGCACCCGGTGGGTATGGTAGGGTTTGTACGGGGCAGGCCCCAGCCAGAAATTATAGTCCAATTCCGCGGGTACCGGTTCCGGAACCAGGTCGGTGCGCCCGCTCCACTGAAATTTCCAGTCGAAGCCCGTGGCCGGTCCCACAGTCACGGTAAGGGGCCAGCCGAGCAGGCGGTTTTCCACTACCTTCTTGATAGGCTGCACGGGGGTGCCGAACCCATAAAAACTGTCCCGGAACCGGAACCAGGTGTTCAGCCGGAACATGGCCCCGTGGCGCTGGACCGTTTCGAGCACGCGCCGCCCTTCGCCAATCGTACGGGTCATGGGCTTTTCACACCAAACGTCCTTGCCCGCCTTGGCCGCTTCCGCGCTGATGATGCCGTGCCAATGGGGCGGCGTGGCAATATGCACAACGTCGATATCCTCCCGCGCCAGCACCTCGCGGAAATCACGGTGCCCGGTCACGCCCGCTTCGAGACGGGACAAGGCCTGTTCCAGGTGTTTCTGGTCCACGTCACAAATGGCGACGGTGCGGGCGCCGGTATACCCGAGGTGGCCCTGGCCCATGCCGCCCACCCCGATTACGGCCCGGGTAATTTCTTCACTGGGCGCCGTGAACAGGGCGCCGCCAAGCACATGGCGGGGCACAATGGAAAAAGCAATCGCCGCCTTGCCTGAGCTTTTCAGAAAATCGCGGCGCGAAGAAACCGGGGCATTACGCATGCCTTACTCCCTTCCACTCGTTTGCAGACGAAAACCTGCCGAAACCACCTGTCCGTTACGCGCAACAAAACCAATCAGGCCTTGGGCGCTTCATCGGAAGGCTTGTCTTTCGGTTCTTTCTTTTCATCGCCTAACGCGGATTTGAATTCAGATATGGCGGTGCCCAGCGATTTGCCTACCCCGGCGAGTTTGCCGCCGCCAAACAATACGAGGACAATCGCGAAAATTATGAGCAGTTCTCCGAGTCCTGGAGCCCACATATCAATTTACTCCTTACATTGGTTAAAAAGAGTGTTTTCAGGTCCATCTTGATTGTGTTCACATTTTGTGTACGGATGCACTTAACCCGAAATCACACAACATAGCAGTATAGCCTTTTACCGCCGTTTTTTACAAGTTCGACCCTCGAAATACGAATGGCCAGACGGTTACAGGCCTGAAGCCCTCCCGTAATGGACTCGCGAACGGGGAAAACAGTTTTACGTTCCAGCGTAGTGTCGGCGTATTGGACGGGACGACGCTTCGCGAGGCTTCTGTACGGCGTCGTACGCCCAGCGGCTTTGTACCAGTCGCCGCCGCTTACATTTTCCACATGGTCGCTCCGGGCGGATCGTCCGCATTCAAAGAGGGCCATTCCGTGAAGGTGACCACCAGGTTAGGGCCTTCGACCAGCCTTACAGTCACGTTGGTTTTCTCTTCCCCTTCCGGCCAGACCACGCCGGTGCCGGCAGCCAAATCCAGTTTGCCGCATACCCCTTTTTTCAGGTCCTCGTATGTGGCGTAATAACTGCCAAACCCGGAGAAGGATTCATAGACGTAATTTCCGATTTTCCCGGTAAAGACGCCCTTCGCGTCCATTTGGATGTCAAGGTAGATTCCCCGGTTCCGGTTCAAGGTTCCCGTTGTTTCTTTTGACTTCCAGTGTTCGGTAGGGCCTTCGGGAATATAACTTTCCTCCTCTTCCTCTTCAATTTCACCCTCTGTGGCGGGATTGCATCCGCTCAACACCTCCTGCAGTGGCGTAAAAAACGTGTCCTTGGACTGCGGGCATCCCGGCAATATCCCCAGTATCCCGATAAAAGCCCCCGTCACGATACACGTGAAAAGCATTCTGTGCC
>JAKLHG010000329.1 GCA_022710255.1 Candidatus Hydrogenedentota bacterium | reverse complement strand
CGCACGCGCTAAATCACGAAGGGTTTCTATCTGTTCCAGAAAGGCATGCACTCCATTTCGCAGGTCTATCCGCTCTTTGTCTGTCAACCCGCCCGCGGCAAGAATACGTGGCTCCAACTGGGTCAACTGCCGCTTGAGAAAATAACAGCGCTCTTCAAGACCAGCGCGATCCAGCAATCCGGGAAGCAGCGTTTCGGTCTCCGCCATAGCGCGTGACACATCTCCGAGTTCCTTCATGAATGGCGGCAGATAAGCAGTCTGGCTGCGTTTCACCAGGATGCGGTCGTTCTCCAGCACCACACAGTTCAAGGTGAGATTAATCGCCTGGTTCGCCGGAACCGTGTAGGAAAGTTGATGGTCAATGACTTTTTCCGAGGAGGTGATGGAAGCAACAGAAGGCACGCCCTCATTGCGAACGATTTCAAGGCGCACCTCAACCGCGCGACCTTCAGGATTATGCACCGTTGCCTTCAGCAGATTCGCCCCGGCGTACAGGTTGCCTGCGTCCAGTTCCAGTTCTATGGGCACGGCAGTCGCACTTTCCTGGGGGCTGCCAGAGCGTTTCGAGTCAAAACGATATTCCGGCCAGAGCAGCGTGGCGTCGGGTTGCGCGCCTGACCAGCGGAACAGGCGCATGGCCTCGTTGGACACGGGAATAATCACGCCCGGCGTACCGTCCGCGAGCGGAATAATCGTTGCCGTGCTGTTCACGCCACCGGGAACAGGAAGCGCCGCCTTCAGGCCACCTTCCGGATCAAAGACATGAAGTGTGTTGCTGTACCCGGCCACCAGAATTTCCTGGATACCATCGCCGTCCACATCGCCCACGGAGGGGGAACGGCGCACCCGCTCTTCCACATCCGCTTCCCAGCGCAGCTGCCCGGCAGGAGACAGGCAGGCCATTTTGCCGGCGAGGTCTATGACATAGATTTCCACCTCTTCGTCCTCGTCGGCATCCGCGACGGTCAACGCGCCGTCCATCTCGCGCTGCATCAGGTGCGTCCAAAGAACCTTTCCTTCCGCATCGAGTACTGTGAGATTAACTCCCACGCCTATGAGAATTTCCGGGGCGCTGTCCTTGTTGATATCGTATACCAGCGGATTGCCGCCGATGCCCTGCTCCAGTTTCCAGAGTTCCTTGCCCTCGGGAGACAGGCACACCAGCGGGATTTCACTGCCGCTGACCAGCACCTCCATCATGCCGTCGCCGGTCAGGTCGGCCAGAGCGGGCGCCTGCGTGATGCCATGCTGTCCCTGGTACTGCCACACCAGTTCGCCCGCGCCGTTCAGGCAGACCACCACGCCGTCACGGTCGCCCGTGACAATTTCGAGGTCACTGTCGCCATTGATGTCGCCCAGGGCAAGCACCGTCTCACCCCACTGCAGCCGTCCCGGGATACTTGTCTCCCAGACCAGTGCGCCGGTGCTCCCGGCCAGACAGCGTAGTTGTCCCTGCCGGTTCATCACCAGCACTTCGAGCCCTTCCTGGCCTGTAAGGTCACCAATGCTAGGCGGCACACTAATCGGTCCTCGCATCTCCTGCCGCCAGAGTTCCTGCGCATCCGAGCTCAGGGCGATGATCATACCGGCCGTCGTGCCGAAGACCAGATCCGGGTGCCCGTCTCCATTCAGGTCGGCTATCGCGGGCGAGGTGTCCACATAGCCCGAAGGCGGCGTGTAGGTCCAAATGGTTTCAGGGACGTTGCCATAGGCCAGCATTGAGCAAAGATATAGAGTCGTTAAAAGCAGTGGTTTCATTAATCGCCTCCATGACGCGAACAGTTGCATTTCTAAAAAAGCAGGTCTGGAAGTGATATCATGCTGAAAAAGGTCTTGTGTATGTCCTTAGCGCACAAGATATCCCAGGCGACTGCGTATGCTGAAGACTTCATTTTATCGCGGACAGGTTATAATTACAACTTCTCACGGAAGCAGAATATGCCCGTCTGAAAACTCGAGAACAGAAATCCAAGTCTATATTTAAAACTATAAGGATGATAACCATGTGGATATTTCTTATGCTTATCTGCGCAGCGGAACCCGTCCCGGTGCCTGCGCTGAAAACCTTGGATGAGATTCGAATCCGCGATCCCTTTGTCCTTCCCGTCAAAGAAACAGGCGTTTATTATCTGTACGGAACCGGGTGGCCCCTGGGTGAACCAGGTTTTGATGCCTATAAGAGCCGGGACCTGGAACACTGGGAGGGCCCCTTTCCCGTGTTCCGGTCTGATAAGGACTATTGGGGACAAAAGGACTTCTGGGCGCCGGAAGTGCATCCTTATAAGGGGCGCTACTACATGTTCGCCACCTTTTCGCCGAAGAGCGATGGGTATCGCGGTACGGCCATTCTTGTCGCTGACCGGCCGGAAGGGCCTTTTGTGCCCCATTCGGAAGGCCCTGTTACTCCGCCGGATTGGGCGACTCTCGACGGCACCCTGTTTATTGATGATGAAGCGCAGCCGTGGATGGTGTTCTGCCATGAATGGGAACAAATCGGGGACGGGGCGATTTGCGCCGTTCGGTTGTCGGAGGACCTGGCCCAGTCCGAAGGAGCGCCGGCAACCCTGTTCCACGCCTCCGCGGCGGCTTGGGTAAACGGGGCCGAGTTTGGAAATCGGAAAGGTCTTATCACCGACGGCCCCTGGCTGCACAGAAATCAAGACGGCAGTCTGCTGATGCTATGGTCCTCCTTTGGAAAGGACCGCCAGTATATGACCGCCACTGCGAGAAGCGCTTCCGGGAAAATCATTGGTCCCTGGGAAGTCTCCTCGTCTGCCATTTTTGAGAAGGACGGCGGACACGCCATGCTGTTCCAATCTTTTGAGGGAACGCAGGTCCTTTCGATCCACCAGCCGAACGGCAAGCCCAAAGAGCGGGCGAAATTTTTCACGGTTGACTTTTCGAACAATGAAATCCGCCTTAAAGCCCCTTTACTTTCTGGAATTACCGGTTCCCGTCAAAAAGAGGTAATATCGTTGCCATAAATAGTGAACGTTTTATTGTCTGACCGAGTCCGACACGGTCTGAAGGATCAATCGTACAAGAGTACCGGGAAAAGGAAGGGATGACTTCAATGCAGCTTGTCAAACACAGAAAAACAAAACCATATGTTGGCCTGATACTGTTAATGGCGGCAGCGTTTTTTGTCCTGAATGTCCGAGCGGAGGACGCTCTCACAACGATTGAATACCGCGGCATCAGTCCTTCCGACCCCAACGGCCTCAGCGGCCTTCTTAATCCGGAGCGGGGTCTGCGAATAGAGACAATTATCGCGGAACCGGAAGGCACGCAGGAAGTGTGGGGACCCGCCCATCACCTGTCCGGGCGCCTTACCCCCGCCTACAGCGATGACTGGTGGATTATGGACGCAGAACGGTATGCGCCTTTCGGCCTGACCCTGGTCCAGGCCTATTGTTACCTGGATAAATTCATGGCACAGCCGGTTTCGGAGGAAAAACTGGCCCTGCTGCAGCGCAGCCTGGATGCCCTCAGGGCCAAAGGGCTTAAAGCGCTGCTTCGCTTCGCCTATGAAAAATCAATGAACCAGGCGGAAGGGCCGGCCCTGGAAATCCTCCTCGGGCACATGGCACAGCTCGCGCCTGTTCTGGAGAAGAACAAGGACGTGATCTATGTGCTGCAGGCGGGCTTTGTAGGCGCCTGGGGTGAATGGCACAGTTCCGCGCACCATCTCGAACAGGATCATGCGAACCTGGCCGCCATCATGGCCAAACTGCTGGAAATCCTGCCCCGGGACCGGATGACCCAGGTCCGCGTGCCCAAATACAAACGCTGGATTCTGGAGTCGCCCCTGCTCAACGCCTATCAGGTGGTCGGCCCGGAAACGGCCTTCTCCGGTATTCCCGCAGCTCGCATCGGGTTTCATAATGACGGGTTTCTCGCGGGCAACACCTGCGGCGGCACGTGGACGGAAGCGCCCCTCTTTTCCAGTCCCGGCAACCCGGAATTCGACTACATGACCACGGAATCTCTATTTGTGCCCGTGGACGGCGAGTTGTTCTGGTCGGACATCAGCGGGCGGGTGGACGGGTTCCAGGCCGCCGTCCGGATGCGGCTGCACCACTATGCCAGCTTCAGCCTTGCCCACAGTTACTCGGAACGGGAAGGCGCCATATATGGCATGGATGTCTGGATGAAGACTTCCCTGACACGGGAACAGGCGGAAGAGGCCCGGTTGCCCATCTCCGATGGCTATTTCCAGGATCTGGATGGCAGCCCGGTACCGCGCACGCAGTTTGACTATATTCGGGACCATTTGGGGTATCGGCTGGAACTGCAGCACGCATCTTTTGCAGCATCGCCGAGGGCAGGCAGCCCTCTGCAACTTGAGGTAACCCTGATCAACCGGGGTTTTGCCACGCTGATAAATCCCCGGCCCGTTCTAATCGCGTTGATTAGCCCCCAAGGCGCGGTGCATACTTTTGAACTGCCTGAAGTGGACGTCCGCCGCTGGTATCCTCATCAACCTGGTGATGCCGCGTATGAACCGTTGAGCCATACCCTTACTTGCGGGGCGGTTATTCCTGAGGATATGGCCCCGGGGTGGTATTCCATCGGCCTCTGGCTGCCGGACGCTTCGGAGAACCTGCGGCTGTGTCCGGAATACGCCGTGCGTGTTGCCAATGGGAATGTGCCCTTCTGGACATCAAAAGAGGGCAAGTACGGCATCAATGTTCTTGGCGCGATTCAGGTGCTGTCTTCTGTCAGTAAATAAGATTGGCGGACAGGGATGGTTCCTTGCCCTGCGTAAAAAAAACTGTAGGGAGACCGTCGTAATTTTCGTATTCCTTTTTCCCGGAAGAATTTCCCACCTTGTGTCTTTGTTTTACCCGCCGACCATCGGGACCCAGTCCTGACGTTCCAGCGTTACCGCGGACGGTGGCGTGTTCGGGGCAATGACAACAGGCGTGGCTGTTTTTCTAAAATCATTCGC
>JAKLHG010000328.1 GCA_022710255.1 Candidatus Hydrogenedentota bacterium | reverse complement strand
TTCGAATGCTCCGATATCAGCATAAGCACCGGAGGGGGTCGGCGCGCCGGTATTCTGTGTATTCGGATCGTCAAATCGTGGTGCGCCCTGGAAATCGGTTTCTGGTGCTATACTCCCATCGGCGGCATCAATAAGGGGACTCGCCGACTGCAACCGGAAATCGCCCCCATCCAAATTTTGAAAAAGCGGATCAGCCCAGATATTGTTATTACTGCCTGCATGGCTAACACTTTGTGGCCCATGGCCTGCAGGATTCCAAAATGCGCAAGAAGAAAATGTAGACGGCCCCCACTCCTCGAAAACCTCTGAAACACGGGCGAATACACAATTGGTGAACGTGCCGTTAGAGCCACGTACCGCCGTCGTCACATCGGCAATCGTGCAATTGGTCACAGTTGATGTACCATTACTGGGCCGCAGCGCCAGGGAACTGTCCGTAAATACTGAATTTGTGGCGAGGAATGTGCCGCCATCGTTTCTCATGGCGTCATATTCCGAATGGGCAATCACCGAAGCATTCATCTCCACCGAACTGCCGTTGGTAAGATAAAGGGCGCCCATGTTGTTTGAGTCGCTGCTGTAAAGAATTCGGGTGTGGCGCAGCAATGCTGCTCCTCCGGAAACTCCTAGTTGGCGCCAGTCGCCGGATTGTGGAATTGTTACAGTTCCATCACCATTCGTATCGCCACCCCAGGCATCATCCGCCAACGCCGTAAAGACAACCGGCTGGGCTGATTCACCAAGGGCTTCCAATCGTGAACCTGATGGAACATTTATCCCCCTACCTGTGCTAAATTTCAGTATGGTACCCGGCAGCAGTTGCAATGCTTGGCCGGATGGAACGCTTAAATCGCTTTTTGTTACTGGATATACACCTGCTTTTGTGGAGACAGTCTGTACCTCTGGCGTGTTTGAAGCGACATTCAAGGCATATTCAAGCGTTTTAAAGGGGATGCGCCAACTGCCGCCGAAGCCATCCGTATCCTTGCCGTTTTCCGCATCCACATACACGATGCCATCCTGTATTCCGGGAAGGAGGAAACGCTGCCATATTACAGGGCCGCCGCCGGTCCAGGACAAGGTCAACGTGATGGTGTAGTTGTCCAGTGCGGTGTAGGTATGGGCGGGCGGCTCGAAGCCGTCGAAGGTCGCGCCGTCGCCGAAGTCCCAGTGATAGCCCGTGATGGCCGCCGCGCCGGGCGCGCCCGGTACGGACACGTTGCGCATCGTCACCGTCGCCGTGTCCAAATTAAGGTCCGTAATCATGAACTTGGCAACGGGCGTCGCGTACCGCGTCTCGAACCAGTCCGGGAAGGTATTGTCATTGGCGTCCAGGAAACCCACATACTGGCCCTGGGCATTGCGCTGCGCAAAGGCGTCCGGCGTGCTGTCGCCGTTGCGGTCCTGGAAGGCGTCGGGATACCCGTCGCCATCCAGGTCGCGCATCGCCTCGGGGACACCGTCCTCCAGGGCGCTCACGGCCGTGTAGGGCACGTCCTCCACATACGGCGCCAGCGCCGCCGCCCGCGCGTCCAATACAAACACCGGCGAATCCGCGAAATCCTCCGCCGCACACACAACCGGCAACAACGCCGCCACAGTCAACAGCCATGTCCAACGATTCATAATGATGTTCCTTTTCTCTTCTCTGCGTTCCTCTGCGTCTTCTGCGTTTGGTTTTTAAAATTCAACGCAGAGACGCAGAGATCCGCAGAGGATCGCAGAGAATATCTTATAATAACGAATCCAGCCACAACTTCCATACGTCTATTAACGCGTCAACGGTTTCTGGCAAAAGGCGCAACGGCTCTTCCACGACTTCCCAATCCAGTTCGAAGCCATAGCCATGGATGAACCGGTGTCGAAATCCTTTATAAAGGCGCAGACGATTCGCAATTTCTGGATTTAAAGCATATCCCGGACCCTCCGGTCCAAGAAACGCCAACAGTATTTGGGCATGAGAATCAGGCCCCTCAGGAAATTCTTCAAGGAGATAACGGCTTTTTCGCTTACATAGATTTTCCAAGCCGCGAAACACATCCGCAATAAATTTTGCCGCAGCCGTAGCATCCCAAGGACGTCGTGTGTCCTCCGGCATGGCATAAAGTGCGAGGGCTAACTGCTTCAAACGCTCTAACTGTCCCAATTCCCACTGAACTTGCTCAATTATGGTCTGTTTATTCATAAAGCACCTGCGCGTCCTTGCTGACCAAGGCAAAAAACTCCGGCATTTCTTCTTTGAATATTAAATCCACGGGCACGTCTACCGCCGATGCCACTTCCCCATCGGCACGCCACAGACAACCGAGGGGAATACCTTCCACCGCGAGATCAATATCGTGCGCATGCTCAGGATCATGGGTATAACTGCCGAATAACAACACCCGTCGCGCACCCAAAGTACGCAACGTTGCCAAAACCTTTTCCAGTTGTTCTGTGGACACGCTCATACTATTAAACCCTTTCCTTCTCTGCGATCCTCTGCGTTCTCTGCGCCTCTGCGTTTGGTTTTTTGAATGCAACGCAGAGGCGCAGAGATCCGCAGAGGATCGCAGAGCATTCAATTTTCGTTGGCGCAGGCGGTTGTTCGGGTCAACCCTACCAAACCGCCCGCGCCGGGTTTTCTATTTGTCCATGCGCATGCGCATGGCGCGGGAACCGGCCTGTAGTCTCCCGCAACGCCCTCTCGGGCTGCGCGTTGCGTCCTGCAACACGCCGCTTTCGGCGTTCGCCGTTGCGAAGACCGAAACCCGGGTTCGGGAGTCTTGCGCGACGCCGGAAAAACCACCACACGGAACCCGTTGTTGTTGTTCCTGTTGTCGGGGTTGTTCCTGTTGCGGTTTGCCGAGCGGAGGTTCCTGTTGTTGTTGTTCCAGGAGCCGCCCCGCAACACACGATACGTCCTTTCCGGCCGGTCCCCCCGAGAAAGACACGCCCGCATACAGCGCCCGGCGCAAGCCCCAGGTGTCCGCATGGCCGGCGTGTCCGGCCCAGCTCATGATGCTTGCGCGCGCGTCCTCGCGGCTGATCGTGCCGGCGCGATACCCGCGCGCAAGTTTCTTCAATTTGCGTTGGAAACGGTAGCCGTTCCTGGGGCGCAGCCGCCGATGGTCCGGCCAGATGCGATACCCCATGAAATCACAGCCCTCCGTTACCGGGAAAATGGTGCGTTTGCGCGGATGTAACCGCGCCCCGATCGCTTCCAAACGTTCCTCAATACGGGGTATCAGCGATCCCAGAAACCGCTTATCATCATCCAAAATCACGAAATCATCCACATACCGGATATACCACCGGCATTGCATCGCCTCCTTCATCCAATGGTCAAAGTCGTTCAGATACACGTTGGCGAAAAACTGGCTGGTCTGGTTGCCGATGGGTATTCCGGCGCCCGACGGCCACAGCAGCCCTTCATCGCCATAGCTGCGCAATACCCGTTCACACAACCACAGCACGTCCCCGTCCGCGATGCGTCGCGACAATTGCCCATAGAGCGCCTCATGACAGATGCTCGGGAAATACCGCGCAATATCGCACTTCAACACATAGCGCGCCTGGCGCGAGAACGCCGTATACCGGTCCGCCGCCGCGTGGGTCCCTTTGCCCTTGCGGCACGCGTAACTGTCATAGATAAAAACATTCTCGAAGAGCGGCTCGATGATGTTGCACAAGGCATGATGCACCACCCGGTCCCGATAGGGCGCCGCGCAGATCAAGCGGCGCTTCGCTTCCTGCACATAAAACTCCCGATAGGGGCCGGGTTGCCAACGGCGGGTCGTCAATTCCTCCTGCAGGGCAAGCAGATTTTCCTCGAGCCGCGCATGAAACGCAAACACATCCGGGCGGCAGCGCTTGCCCCGCTGCGCCTTGCGCGCCGCTTCGTAAAGATTCTTGAAGGAGCACAAATCAGGATACAGATGTTTCCACGTCTTCATGGAACGGTTTCCTGTGTTGTTGTTTCATCCAGCCGCCCAACTGACGGCCAATTTCATCCATCTGCTTTGCCGCATATTCGTAGCGCCGCAGGTCAAGACAGCCCAAATCACGACTCAAACGAATCAATATGCGCAACGACTCCAGTAGATCACTTAATTCCTGCAAAAGCGCCTTCTTTTCACGGCGCAAACAGGCTTGTTGGGCCAAAACAAGCATGTCCAGCATTACCCTGTCCAGGCGATCGCCCAACGTCACGCGCCAGTTCCTGGGATACCGGTTCGTCGCTTTCATAACCCATAGACTGAGATCATACAAACAAACCAGCACGCGCGGCTCGCATTCTCTGTCATTCGATTTCATGCGGTAAATCCAAAAAAATTTTTTTCAAAGCAAGGGGGGAAGTCTCCCCCCTTGCATCCCCCCTCAATACCAAGAACCAAGTATCCAAGTACCAAGGATCCGACTAGCGCGACGCCGGAAAAACCACCACACGGAACCCGCGGCTGTAGAGCCAGAGGTCGGGGTAGTTCCTGTAGCGGCCTGCCGAGCGGAGGCACCAGTTGAGGTAGCCCCAGGAGCCGCCCCGCAACACACGATACGTCGATCTGGGCGTGGCCACCCAGGCGCTGCCCTCGGCCGGCGCACCGGTATAGGTATCATGCCAATCGTCTTCGCACCATTCCCAAACATTGCCCGACATGTCGTGCAGCCCCCAGGCATTCGGCAGTTTCAAGCCCACCTCTTTCGTGCCGTAAGGCGTGTTGTTGTAGTAATGCCAAGCGTAGTCGTTGATGACCGTATAGCCCGGGTCGTCGCCCCAATAAAAGCGCGTGGTCGTTCCGGCACGGCAGGCATATTCCCATTCCGCCTCGGAGGGTAAGCGGAACCCGTGGCCCGGATGGGCAGCGTTGAGTTTTTCCAGATACCCGTTCGCTTGGCGGATCATGTCCCAGGATACTTGCTCCACCGGATTGTTATCACCCGTGAAATAGGAAGGGTTTGTGCCCATGATAGCCCGCCATTGCGCCTGGGTAATCT
>JAKLHG010000327.1 GCA_022710255.1 Candidatus Hydrogenedentota bacterium | reverse complement strand
CTTCAACCTGCTGAACCGCACCTCCGCGCAGGAAAACGTGGAACTGCCGCTGGTGTATCGCAGCGAACCCCGCCGCCGCCGACATGCCCGTGCCCGCGAGGCGCTGGCGCAGGTGGGACTGACGGGGTGGGAACACCACACCCCGGGCGAACTTTCCGGCGGCCAGCAGCAGCGCGTCGCCATTGCGCGGGCCATCGTCACCGCGCCCCTTGTGCTACTGGCGGACGAGCCTACGGGCAACCTCGACTCCGCGCGCAGCAAGGAAATCATGGAACTGCTGACCTCCTTCAACCGGGACCACGGACTCACGATCGTGATGGTTACCCACGAAGCCGACATGGCCGCCTATGCCGGGCGCACCATCCATTTCAAGGACGGCCTGATTGACCAGGACCATAACCACAAGGGACAGGCCTGATGATCACCAATGCCTTCATACTGGCCTTGCGGGAACTGCGCCGCAACAAGATGCGTTCGTTCCTGACCATGCTGGGCATCATCATCGGCGTGGCCGCCGTCATCAGCCTGGTCACCATTGGCGGCGGCGCCACCCGTCAGGTGACCGACCAGATCTCCAGCCTCGGCAGCAACCTGATGATGGTCATGCCCGGCAAGCGCATGGGGCCCGGACAAGGAAGCGGCGGGGCGCCCTTCAAACTGGCCGACGCGGAAGCCATTGCCCGGGAAATACCGTCCATCAGGGCGATGGCCCCCACGTCCGCGAGCCCCGTTACCGCCATCTATGCCAATGAAAACTGGTCCACCACGGTCACGGGCACGACGGACCAGTATTTTGAGGTCAGCAACCTTAAAATCGAGGAAGGCAGAAGTTTTACATCGCCGGAAATCCGGTCCGGGGCGGCCGTCTGCATTATCGGCGAGACTGTGCGTGAAAAGTTGTTTGGCCGTCAGCATCCCATCGGCGGCAAAATCAGGCTGAACAAACTTTCCTGCGAAGTCGTCGGCCTGCTGGAAGTCAAAGGCCAGTCCTCCATGGGCAGCGACCAGGACGACACGGTCATCATTCCCCTGCGCACCTTTCAGCGCCGCATCTCGGGGAAAACTGACGTGAGTGTTATCCGGCTGTCCGTGAAGGACGGGGTGTCCACGGACAAAATGAAGAAAGAAATCGGTTACCTGATGCGCGAGCGCCGCCACTTGTCCGACCTGGAGGAAGACGATTTCAGCGTCATGGACATGAAAGAGATTTCCACCATGCTTACCGGCACCACCAGGGTGCTCACCGGCCTGTTAAGCGCGGTGGCGGCCGTAAGCCTGCTGGTAGGCGGCATCGGCATCATGAACATCATGATGGTGTCGGTCACCGAACGCACTCGCGAGATCGGCACCCGCCTCGCCATCGGCGCGCTGGAGCGAGAAGTGCTGCTCCAGTTTCTTGTGGAGGCGCTGGTACTCTCCTCCGTCGGCGGTCTCATCGGCATCGCCCTGGCGCTGGCGGCCGCGCTCGCGGTCTCCGGACTGCTTCAGGTGCCGTTTATCCTGAACATGCCGATCATCCTGGAATCCTTCCTGTTTTCCGGCGCCATCGGCATCGTATTCGGCTTTTTCCCCGCGAGGAAAGCCGCCATGCTCAATCCCATTGAGGCCTTACGCCATGAATAACACACTGATAGTCTCCCGGGAAACCGCCGCGAATTTCGGCCATATCGCCGTCGTCCGGCTCTGCTTGAAAACTTCAGTGTTGCTGCTGGCGGCCTGTTGCATTGTTTCCTGCAAGACCGGTCCGGACTATGAACGTCCGTCGCTGGAACTGCCCGACGGCTACAAGAGCGCCACCGAAACGGAATCCGGCCAACCGGAATTGACCCTGGACTGGTGGCGTTTGTTTAAGGACTCTGACCTTGACGCCTTGTGTGAGGAAGCGCTGGAGGCGAATTACGATCTCCAGGCCGCCATGGCCCGCCTGGCCCAGGCCCGCGCCTCGGCCGCCTCGGTCAAGAGCGGCTTTTACCCGGTGATCTCCGTGAACCCCGCCGCAACCCGGTCGGGGTCCCCGGTGCAGACGGTCTCCTCCGAGTCCAGCGGCCTTGAAAAGGTGTCTTCCACCCTCGGACAGGTGTCGAGCGTGCTGGGCGCGGTCAACGCCCTGGCACAGGGAGAAACGCCCAATCTGGGCGGTATCCAGGCCGGCGCCACCCTGGAAACGGCATCGTCCACCACCGGCAACCGCTTTCAAGTTCCGTTCGATCTTTCCTATGAGATAGACCTTTGGGGACGCGTGCAGCGTTCCTATGAGTCCGCCAAAGCCCAGGTACAGGCATCGGTGTACGAACTTGAGGTTGTGCGGCAGACCCTCCTGGCCGATGTCGCCCGCAATTATTTCAACCTGCGCATGCTGGACACGCACCTGGACATCCTGAACCGGAATCTGGCCCTCTACGGGGAACAGGCGGAACTGACAAGGAAGCAATATGAAGCCGGCCTGGTCAACGAGACTAATGCCCTGCAGGCGGAGATTCAACTGGAGGCGACCCGGGCACAGGCAACCGACATACAACGCCAGCGCGCCGACCTCGAACACGCCATTGCCATCCTGCTCGGAAAGGCACCCGCGGCATTCTCGCTGGATGCCCGTACCTTGGACACGGATCCGCCCGTGTTGCCGGCGGGGCTGCCCGCGGACCTGCTGCGCCGGCGGCCCGACCTTGCCGTCGCCGAACAGAATCTCGCGGCGGCCTGCGCCGAAATCGGGGTGGCCGAGGCCAACTTTTTCCCCAGTATAAAACTCGTGGGCAGCGCCGGGTTCCAAAGCGCCGCACTCGAAGATATCCTCGACTGGAAGAGCAAAACCTGGTCCTTCGGGCCCAGTATCTCCCTGCCCATCTTCCAAGGCGGCCAACTGAAGGCAAGCCTGGAGAAAGCCTGGGCAAGATATGACGATCTGCAGGCCGCCTACCGCAACAGCGTGCTTGGCGCGTTCAGGGATGTGGAGGATTCCCTGACCGATATCCACGGGCGCTCCGACGAGGCCGGGGCAAGGGCGAAAGCCGCCGCCGCCGCGCGGGAATACCTGCGCCTCGTCCAAATCCAGTACGACACCGGAACCATTGATTACCTCGACGTCATCAACGCCGAACAGACCCTGCTGAATAACGAGCTCTCCGAAGTACAGGCCCTCAATGAACGGAGAATTGCCACCGTCCTGCTCATCAAGGCCCTCGGCGGCGGCTGGGAGACCGAATCCTCGGTGTTGAACGAGCAAGCGCAATAAGGGCCTTTAGTCATGTTTTTCAGGAGGGGGAAAGATAGGACGCAGTGCCGGCTTTCTCCCCCATGTAAACTGGCAAAGGCTTTTTGCTAGAATGTAACAAATAGATTCATACTTTATGCGTAACTATTGTTAATTGTAGAAATGCAAAAGGAAGCAATTATGCCTCAATCCAAAACGCCTGATTCTAAAAAGCATGGTCTATCATGGAAGGAAGCAATTATTAAGGCTCTCGAAATGAATGGAGAGCCAATGCACTATTCCCGCATTTCTGATGTCATCGCAAAAGAGGGTTGGAGAAAGAAATTAGGATCAAACCCAGCGAGTTCTGTAGCTTCTACCATTTCCCAGTCCCTGACAAGCGAAGGTGAAAACACTCCTTTTGTAAAAATAAGCAAAAGCATGTTCAGTCTTAAAAACGCAGGAAGAACTTCAGTAACTCAAAGCACTTCCGTGACCAGCGAAGAGCAAGGAGATACGGGTTTCATCAATGCTTTTGGAATGTATTGGAAAAGAGATTATGTTCACTGGGCTAACAAAGCACCAAAGATTTTAGGGCAACAGCAAGTAAACAGTAAGGAGGTGAATTTCAGCAATCAAAAAGGTGTCTATCTTCTCCATGACGGTAACAAAGTAGTATACGTCGGTCGAACGACCGACCAAACACTTGGGGTTCGTTTAAAACAGCATACCATCGACCGCCTCAATGGCCGTTGGGACCGTTTTTCGTGGTTTGGAATATATGCGGTAAAGGAAAATGGGGAGTTATCAAAGGATCCCGACAATTTTAATATTGAGAATCTGATAGCCACGATGGAAGCTTTACTGATTGAGGGACTTGAACCGCCTCAAAACCGCAGGCGCGGTGATGATTTCAGTGCTGTTGAATTCCTTCAGAAGGAAGATCCGGATATAGTAAAGAAGAGGGATGAAGAAGCGATACAGCGGCGTTTGTCGGTAAAATGAAAAAGAGGGGAATAATTTTCTCTGTTCCCGAATTCCTATTTTGGAACCCACTCTCTCTTGAAATTCCATTTCTTTCTCTCGTCCCCTTTTTCCTGTTCCCGTGATATTACTTATATTGACCATGCGAAAAGGAGGTTCCAAAATAGGAGTTTGGGAACCAGAGGGAAACACAGAAGTCTTTAAATCTCACTAAGGCTGCGGTCGGGCTTGGGGCATATCTTATTGGCAGTTTTATCAAAAACAGATAAACTATCGTTGTTGGCCATGAGATTAAACATTTTGTATAGAACAAGGATGTGTGCCATGAATAAAACGCCCGTATATCTGGTAGTGTCGGTCTTGCTTATGGTCGGATTGGCCGCCTGCAATAAAGACGTTGTAATCCTGGCCAACAATGATCTGGGCATGCATTGCATGAATGAGGACTTTTCTTCATTTATGATTTTGCCCCCGTACAACACGGTGCAGGCTCAGGTTATCCAGCGGGGATTTGCGCCTGAAATCCTTAGCTCAGGCCTGGAAATCAGCTATGAGATACCGGGAAACACCATTTCCTCCACAAAGACCAACTTCTGGGAGCATGCCAACGCGTTGATGGGTGTTTCTCTAGTACCGAACATGGGTCTTACCGGAAACGGTTTGACAGGGGTCATGGCGCCGCCATCGGGAGAGGAATCCAGATGGATTGTAACAGGGATTCCCATAACACCCATTATGGACGACGGTACAGAGAATCCTTATCCTCTTGGATTGTTTACGGCAATGAAGGACGGCGAAACAGT
>JAKLHG010000326.1 GCA_022710255.1 Candidatus Hydrogenedentota bacterium | reverse complement strand
GGTCGGCCACCTATATCCTTACCGATTTGGACCGTCCCGACACCGTCCGTGAAATGACCGGCGAGATGTTGATGGGAACCGGCCTGCCCGTAGAGATTGCCTCGCGGCCCGGAGCGTTGATTATTACCTACAAGCGCAAGGAATAGACGGCTTAGGCAACATGCTGCATCTTGTTGACATAATCCCGGTTCGCCGTTGGCGGCGGCAGTTCACGGTCTGTTTCATGATACAAGGCAATGGTTTCTTCCACGATGCGGCATAGGTGTTCAAATACTTCTTGTTCCTGCTCCCCGTGACAACCGCCGTATAAGAGTCCGGGCGCGCTACCGATGTAACACTGGTCCTCTTCAGACCACTCAACAATTTTGGCATAGCGGGCACTTTCTTTCATCGCTTTAATTCCTCAAGGGCTTTTTCAACAGCACGTATTTGATAATGTTTCCCATCATCACTCATTTTGCCCGAAATGGTTATCGGCCGTGAAACCCGCGGATGTATAAAATTCCGGTGGCTTCCCTTCCCGCCACGTTCGGAAAAACCCGCATCCACCAGCCGCTTAACCAAGTCTCTTACGCTTGGGGGCACAATAACATGATCCTGTTTGTAATCAATGTACACATGTGTTTCTATATTGACAGTATAGCAGAAAATAGACGACCCACGGACAACGAAATATAAACCCTTGTCGCTTTCAATGAGATGATACCGGAAGTTTGAAGAACCTTATTGATTTCCGGACCTGAATAACCAGAGTATATAAAGGCGACTTCAGGCGGTGAAGCATCTTCAAGGGTTCATCATTATTGTTCTAACTGAACAATAGCCTGTAATTCTTCAACTGACATAACCTTTGGACTTCTGTGTAACATCGCGTGACAATTGGGACAGACAGGTCTCATATGCAGCACAGGATCCAACTTGTAGGTTTTTCCAATATCAGATAAGGGAACTATATGATGCACATGAATAAAGCATTCCCCAATGGAACCATAAACTGTGCCAAAATCAAAACCACATATGAAACATTTTGTACCGTAGTGTTCTATACAGACTTTTCTGGCGCGTGGATTACGTTCATAGGCATTAACTGTGACTCGGCGGCAAGCCCCTTCGTAGTAAAGTGTTGGAGTTAAAACTTCATCTGGTAATGAAATGGGTGATTGGCCATGCTCCTCAAGAAAATCACGCCACTTTCTATCTAGCACATCTGATACATTAGAACTTATTGAGATACCGGAGGATTGGGTATTCCAATTGACCTCGGCAAGATAACCTTTTTGAAGTTGAACTAAAGGAAGGATACCTTCTTTCTCTGGTACTAAAAGAGTGTCTAATCGTACATCGATATATAGGGCTTTATCCTTTCGATTTATATCCCAGTGGTCATCTTCATATGGGGTTGATTTTGCATAACCCGAGGCAACAATTCCACGTGGTTCTACTCCTTGACGTAATAAATAGATACGGTCTTCAGGTTCGATGCGCCTTGTGCGTCCACAACTCCAACGACCATCAGAAAAGCCCTGTGTATTTATTGATGCCAAATCCTCATCCATGTCCCAATTCCACCGCTTTGGATTCCAAGTGAGTAGGTATGTGTTCATGGTGTCTAAAGGCTCCGACAACGATTAATCATGCAGAATTAATAGGTATAAATTTATAGACAGCAACGGTTGGATATAATTGTTACTAAAACTTCGTATATAAAGGCAGATTCAGACATTAAAGTGCACTCAAAATCATAAATTTTTATTAAGGGTATTTTCAAACCAGACCGGGCCGCCCCATTTTCCCGTAACGACGACATCCGGGTCGCCGTCGGCGTCCAGGTCGCTCACAACGAGATTCAACGCGGAGCCAATCCCTTCATTGTAGGTTAGGATGTGCTTCTTCCACACGGGGTTGGGACCACGTTCGAGTTCATACCAGTACACCCCCAAGGGTTCATACTCACCGGGATCACCGCCGTTGTGCGCCATGAAGCGTTTCCCGGTGACCAGGTCCAGATCGCCGTCACCGTCGAAATCGGCCAGGCCGTGGCTGTGGGACTGGGACCAGGTATCATCAATTAAATGCCGCGACCACGTGACCTCACCGTCTTTACGGCCCTGTTCGTACCAGAAGATGCCATAATCGTGTGCGATGCTCGTTACGATATCCGCCAGCCCGTCGGAGTTCACGTCATAGACCAGGATGGGGGCGGTGTGGTCCGCTTTGCCTTCTTCCTTGCCGCCGATGTTCAGAGGGTGTTCCGTCCACGCGCCGGAGCGCGGGTCAGCGGGCGCCTCGAACCAGGCATCGGGGCGGATAACGTCGGGGCGCTTATCCCCGTTCAGGTCCCCATAACCAACGCCCCATGCCATGGTCTTATCGGAAATGGTGTGCTTGATAATGCCCTTTTTGCCGTCGGGTAATATGCCCGGTTCATACCAGCAGGTGCTCATAACCGCCGGCAACACCTCGTTCAACTTGCCATCGCCGTCAATATCAGCCAAATCACCGCATTCATAATTGCCGTTTTTCTCTACCAGGAAACGTTCCCACAGCCCGCCGGCTGTGCCGGGATTTTTAAGCCATTCCGCTTTCTCGCCGAACCAGGACGCCGTAACCACATCAAGCAGACCGTCACCGTCCACATCAACCGGCGCATTCATGAAATCCCAGCGGTATCCTTTGCCTTCTTCATCCACATCGCCCTCGACCTTGCAGATTTCCATGGCGGCAAAATCAGGGGCGAGATAGACATAGGGCAGCGCCACAATATCCAGTTTGCCGTCATTGTTGAAGTCACCCACACCACAGGCCTCCCCCCGATAGTTCCCCACCCGGTGCATTATGAATGCGGGCCCGCCTTCAGTGGCTTCCAGGCCATAAACATCGCAGGAGTACATCAGTCCTGTGACCGTCAGAACCGTAAGAATCGTAATACGCATGATAGTGTCCTTTTGGTTGATGTGTTAGATACGATTGTCAATCACATTGTCTTTCAGGCATCATTCACAACGGATGCAACCGGGACGCGGTAATGGCCTGCATATTTTAAAAATAGGCCTCCACTTCTTCGGGAGGGACACCGTTCTCATCCCAGCCGCGCACCTTGTAGTAGAGACTCAGCATGTCATCGAATTCTTTTGCGTCAAGTTTCTTGCCCGCGTTGGGGCCGGTGAGAATCGGCGCTTCACGAACCTTATACGGCAGCGAATCATCGTTTCGCGTGGCGCCCAGGTGGGTATTGATACGGCGCGTAAGGTTGTAGATGGTATTCGACAGCGCCAACAATTCCTCAAGCGTGGTCTCCTTGCCCGTGACATAGGAGAAAAACTTCTCGTAGTGCCGTTCATTGAGTCCCAGTTCAATCCACGGCAAGCGGCATACGCCCAGCATGTCAAACAACGGGCGGAGCGTCTGGTGATAGATGACCAGGTCTACCTTCTGCTTCGGCGTCCAGTTTGCGCCTTCTTCGATTTCCTTGGCGATGGTCCAGGCGCGGGTATGGTGCGCGCCGATGTCGGAGGTGGCATAGGCCAGGCCCATGGAAGCGCCGACCCGGCTGTCATAGGCGGATTGTTCAAGACCCTTGACCTGTAAGAGCAATTTATCCATGCCGGGCCAGCGGGCGATAATGGCTTTCGCGCCGTTGGCAAGGGTATCGCCGATCCCTTCGCGATAGGCCATCTTGCGGAGCAGGTCCAGGATGGCGCCGTCATCGTTCCAGGATATCTCCTGCCCGTCAAGATCGTCCAGTGAAATTACGCCGGATTCATAGCCTTCAATGACGGCCCCGATGACACCGCCCGCGGAAATGGTATCAATCCCGTATTCATCGCAAAGCCGGTTCGCTTCGAGTACCGCATCGAACTTGTCAATGCCAAGATTGGAACCCAGCATGGCGCAGGATTCATATTCCGGGCCTTCCGTCACGGTCCCGGTGTATTTCCCATTCTTGACCAGGCAGATGTTGCCGCAGGACATGGGGCACATGAAACAGGCGCTGTCGCCGATTTTATAGCGGTCGAGCATGGTCTCGCCATTGATACTGTCATGTCCAGGAAAGGTGGTGGCCTTGAAATTGAAGGTGGGCAGAATTCCCTGGGTATTGGCATATTCGATGACGCTCATCAAGCCTTGTTGCTGCCACACATGAAAGTACTTGTGCTCGCGCATGTAGCGCACGGCCGTGTCGGTCTCCTGTATCAATCCTTCCATGTCAGCCACGGGAAGGTCCGCTTCGCCGCGCACCACGATGGCTTTCAGGTTCTTGCTTCCCATGACGGCGCCGATGCCCGTGCGGCCCGCATTCCGGCTCCAATCGCAATTGACGCAGGCGAACCGCACCAGGTTTTCACCCGCCACGCCGATGGTGGCCACATGAACATCGTTGGAAGCAAGATGTTTTTTGATGAGGCCTTCCGTCTCCAGGCAACTTTTGCCTTTGAGTTGCGGCATCGGAATGATCTTCGCCTCCTCATCGTCATCAATGAAGAGGATGGAAAGTTCTGGGGCGGCCCCGATAATGGACACACAGTCCAGGCCGGCCTGGCGCAGTTCCACGCCAAAAGAACCGCCCATGGAAGAATCACCGTACAGGCCGGTTGCGGGCGAAATGGACACATACGAGGTCTTGCTTGAGGCCGGCAGGTAGACACCCGTCAGCGGACCGGGCGCGATTACCAGCAGGTTTTCCGGTCCCAGGGGATCAATTTTAAAATTATGGGCCTTGAGATTGTCCCAGACCAACTTGGCGCCGAATCCCCGGCCCCCGATATATTTGGCGATGATCTCCTCGGAAAGCGGCAGGCGTTCACAGGTGCCCGCGGTCAAATCGCAATGCAGGTATTTTCTGAAATAGCCGCTTTTCGCGCTCATAATTCCTCCTTCCCGATTTCCGCGTACCGGATGGTTTTGATTTCCCCTTCTTCGGAGTATTCGATTTCCTTCATCTGGGTGTAGCTCAACACATTGTTCAGGCGGTTTGAACTTCCCAGCGAATATTCGGGGAGCAGT
>JAKLHG010000325.1 GCA_022710255.1 Candidatus Hydrogenedentota bacterium | reverse complement strand
CGGCAGGTGCGGTATGAGTCCCCGGATTCTTTCGGCATAGGGGCGATACCCCGGGAAGCGGGCCAACAGTTCAAAGTAGTCCGTTATGGCTTGCTCCGCGTCTTTTGTGGCGCGGTATCGAAATTCCACGGGTAGCATCCTCACCGCCTTTTCCCATCCAAAACGCTTATAGGGCTCGAAGTGGTTGCGGTCCTCCGGCAGGCGCAGGTACAACAGCCACGGCAGGCGCGCATGATTCTCGACGTAATACATTTTCTTGAACAAAGGCGCGGCATCTGGGCGCAGACCGATGCCCTCGAATTTGTTGGTGCCCAGCGGATGGACCAGCAAATTGGCCAGCGGCGAATTATTAAAGCGGTGCTTGGCCAGCAGGAATTCCGTCGGATTGTAGTCGGCCAATTCATATATCGGTATGAAATACAGCGTTTCCCCGGTTCCTTGGGGCGTGGCCGGCACGATGAAGTGCCTGGTCATATAAGCGCCCCGACGGGGCTGATACCGGACCTGCAGCGGGAACGCATAGGCTGCCGGTTCGAAAGACACGGCAATATAGGAGGTGGCCGTATCCCCCAGCGGCAGGTTCCACGATTCTTCAAGCCCGGGCAGGAGCCGTTCCGGCCGGAACACGCGGTAGTCGTCCAGGTCTTCGCTGGTCGTGGAAATAGGAACCATCGCTGCGTTACGGTAAGCCCCGGCTATCCGCCTCAGGGTGACGGTTTGCGCAACACGAAGCAGGCAAAGTACCAGAAAACATCCCGCCACAAGGACAACAATAATACCGAGTGTCCCGGCCAGGGCTCGCCCCGTATACGCGCCCTCTCCGCGTTTCAACAGTAAAGCTTCCCTTAGGGGGCGGTTGAAAAGCAGTATCGGTCCCAGGACCAGCCGTTGAAGCACATACAGGCCAGCCCAGGGCATGACAAAAGTGAGATGAAAGGCGTGGCGTACCTGGAAAAGCAGACTGGGGTAAGCCATGAAGTAGCCCAGGACCAAAAGGACGGCCAGCATTGCTTTGCGACTGCGCAATCCGATCAGGAACAACGCTGCGGCAACCAGGAAGGGGCCCGCAGGTTCTACCCAGGCAGTGTACCCGTGATGCCAGCGGAAGAGGGGCCAGGCTCCCACCGTCGCTTCCATTTTCGCGTACTGTGGGCTGTCCAGGGTCAGGGCGGCCAGGCGCTGGACACTTTCAATCGAGGCCAGGCCGCGCGCAAAGAGGTCGGCGGGAAAGGTGAGTGCCCATTCCCGGAACAGGGCTCGGCCTGCGCGGGCATAGGCCGGGCTCAGATACAGGGACATGGGTTCCGTCATACCGTGCATACGCGCATGAGCATTGACCACGGCATGGGTTTCCGGGTCGCTCGGTGTCAGGAGCAGATCATAGGAAGCATCGCCAAAATACATGGTCTGGTCCGCTTCCCGGCTCAGCCCCTGGAACAGGGTGTGGGTGGTGACACTGCCCGACTCATGACGCATGCCGCGCAGCACGGGCGCCGCCACAAGTGCGAACAACACCAGAAAAAGCGCGGCCGCGGCGGCGCGCAAGAAGGGGTGATACCCGCTTTTCAGAGGCAAGGCCGCCAAAACAAGGCAGGCGACCGGAAGACAAATCAGAATATCCTGGCGGAAACCGTAGCCGATGCCCGGAACCAGAGCCAGGGCCGGCGACGCCAGGAATAAAAAGCGCGGCGGCCGCCTCCGGATGAGGCACAGGCCCGACACCGCCATAAACAAGAGAATGAAGGGCGCCTTGCTGAAGTCGCGCAGGGACGGCATCAGCAGGAGGAACGGCGGCAGCAGCAGGGTGAGCAGGGTGCCCGCACAGGCAAATAACCGGTTCATGCCCAGGCGGAACAGGGTGTACAGGGCGGCTGCCGCGAACGCTCCCAAGACTCCGGCGAGAAGATGAAGCGCGCCGTAATGGATGCCGAAAAGCCGCCAGGCCCACCCCACGGAATAAAATAACAGCCAATGGGTCAGGGGAAAGGTGTCCGTGTACGAACCGAAGATGTGCGGCCCGGAAAAATTCTCCGGGAGGCTTGCGGGATCAAACTGTGCGGCACGTCCATTCAGAAAGGCATCCAGTTCCGGGGGCACGCCGTTCAAGGGCAGTACCATACCTCGCCCGGAGGCAAAGAGCGCAGCAGGGCCGAAAGAAGGCAGTAAATCGCCCAGGGGACTTTCCGATGCCCCATGCACGGTCCGGCTCACGCCCCAGGCCAGTACTCCCCCCGCAATGACCGTAAACGCCACGATCAAAAAACTGAACAGCGAATAAAAACGCGAGTATTTTTCCCGCCGTAATTCTTTCGGCATGGCGTTGGGGCCGCTCCGTTGATGGCTGCAAAACATAAAGGCGTCCACATAAGCAGTATGCTGGGCAATCCCTATTTTACGGGTTGACGGGGGAAAACACCAACCGTTATGTCCCGAACGGTTTCCTCCTGTTGTATTCCCGACGCCGTGTTTGTAGAATAGGCGCCATGAGCAAGGGTGATCTTCAGAAATCTTTTCCGTGCACCGGCCTTTCAAGGGCGCGTCTGTGCCGCTATTTGTCCTGGGCGGGATTCTGTCTGGTTGTGACCGCGTTGATGGCGTTTTCACTTGTTCGCGCGGTCATGGCCACCCATGAATGCCTTTGGCCCATCGGCTGGGATCTCCTTCGGGATGTGGGCATGGGTCAGACCATGCTCGACGGACGGTATCCTGAGGATCCGATCCTGCTGAACGAAACCCTGTGGTACAACCCGCTTACCGGCGCCCTGCTCGCACTCGGCAGCCGGCTGTCCGGCCTTTCCATGCCGCGTGTCGGGGTGCTGGCGGGGCCCTTTCTAAACCTGCTGGCGCCCCTGGGGTTTACGGTGCTGGCCACCTGCCTTTTCGGCCGTGCGGCCGCCCTGGCGGGGCTGTGCCTGGTACTGTTCGGGCGCGACCCCGTCGTTTCCGTCTGGGTCACTTTTTCCTATTTCCCCTGGGTGACGGCCTCGCTCTATGCTGCCGGCCTGCTGCTGCTTTTCTTTGCCGTCTACCATGCGTCCCTTGAACGGCGCTCCTGGGTATGGCATGTCGCCGCCGGCGTGCTGCTGGGCGTGACCTTCATGGCCCATACCGCGCCGGCCATCGTTGCCGGCGGCGCCATGTTGCTCTTTGTCGCCTGGGAGGGAGTGCGGTTGATGGGGCCGTTTCTGCTCCGGCGGCAAGAAACAGGCCCGGTGCCTCATCCGGACCTGCGGGAGGCGCGCTGGCTGGCCGCAGTTTTCGCGGCGCTCCTGGCGGTCGCTTTTTTAATCAGCCTTCCCTATACCTGGAGTATTTTGTATAACTACCAGTTTCAGGTGCGCAATCCCGCTCCTTCCCTGTTCGCGCTGGATTATGTCCTTCTTGAACAGTTGCCGGACAGAGTGCGCGAGGCCTTGAATTGGCGGAACCTGTTCGCGGCGCTTGGTTTCCTTACCCTGCTCTATCGCCGCAACCGCGCCGACAGGCTGGTGCTCTGCTGGACGCTGACCGTTTGCCTGTTGTTGGCGCAACACTATTTGTGGCAATGGCTGGAAACCGGGCATGGTCTGAGGGTTCCGGGAATCGTTCCGGGCCATCATGGGTCCATCCACCTGACCGCGGTGCGTGCGGTCTTGTTCGGTGTTGGTGTCGCGGCAGCGGGGAAGGGGGGTGTTCTTGCCGGATGCCGGGCCTTAAGGCGGTTTTGGAGCGGCCGGTCACAATCCTTCTTTTCCGTATTAACGCAAGCCGCCTGTGCCGCGGCCGCCTGCGCTGCGGGTTTTGCCTTGTACGCGGCCCATCCCCTGACTGCGCACCCTGATTTCCAACAACCGGACATGACCCTCTATCATCAGTACCACCAGCGTGGCATCCCCATGTATGAATGGATTTTGAAGCACACGGACCCGCATGCCGTATTTATCTGCCATGAAGACGAACTTGCCATGACCATCGTGATGCCGGCCGCCCGCAAACTGTTGTTCCCTCCCTATATCTATTCCAACCCCTTTGTGGACCCGGGCCCGCTCAGTTACCATCAGCGCTTGCTGGTGGAATCCGTATCGAACAAGGATGCCGTCGCATTCTGTACCGAGAGGAACAAGTATGCCAATGTGTATATGATCCTGCGGGAAGCGGACCTGTCCAGCGTAAGCAGTTCTCCGACGATCCTGTTCTCGGAAGTATTCCGGGCGGAAGGACTGGTGCTTTTCGAGGCGCGTCCCTGCGAAGCGAGACTGCGGTAAGGCCCGCCCTGATGCTTCCAAGGGACGCGTGTAACGGGGTAGGTTCCGTCCGTTCCCCGCGCAATTTTACTGGACAATAGGGACGGCATGGAGTGGAAAATATCCAGCCTGTCCTGCGGTCACGAGGATATTAAAGAAACGCGGACGGTATCTGACAAAACCATTCCGTCATATTGCTGGAATCACGGGCACGGTTGGGTCTATACTGGCCTCGCAAGCGGGCCGAACGGTCGCGGTGCGGTTTACCGCATCGAGGAAAGTCCGGGCTCCACAGGGCAGGACGCTTCGTAACGCGAAGGCGGAGCAATCCGACGGAAAGTGGCACAGAAAATATACAGCCCGCGAATGCGGGTAATGGTGAAAAGGTGCGGTAAGAGCGCACCAGCGTCGTGGTGACACGGCGGCTCGTCAAACCCCGTCCGGAGCAAGTCCAAATAGGGAACCTATGGCGTGGCCCGCGCCGGTTCCGGGTAGGACGCTTGAGGCGCGCGGCGACGCGTGTCCCAGATGAATGACCGTTCACGGGCGCGCAAGCGCCCCGGACAGAACCCGGCTTACAGGCCCGCTTGCCTTTTGTTGATCCACGAAGGACACGAAGATGCACGAAGATAAAAAAACTATGCTTACCGCTGCAAATTTCAGGTTTACTGTGAATGATGGAGCCTTATATGGATACTTCTCCAGCACAGGGCTGCAAACCCTTGAAATTCGGGATGTAGACGTTGCCCCGCCTTTGCTTCTTCATTCTGCGCCGAATCGCACCTGGGGCCGC
>JAKLHG010000324.1 GCA_022710255.1 Candidatus Hydrogenedentota bacterium | reverse complement strand
TGACTCCCTCTGCCATACGTTTGGAACACTGGCCACAGGGGGATTTTCAACCCGCAATGCAAGTATCGCGTATTATGACAGCCCGTTGATTGAGTGTATTATCAGTCTTTTTATGATCATTGCCGGAACAAGTTTTAGCCTGATCTACTGCTTTTTCGTGGGTGAGTTCCGCACCATTTATAAAAATGGGGAATGGCGCCTCTACCTCTTGATTCTTGCCGCGTCTGTGGTGTTGATTACCTGGAATGTGTCTTCCTCGGACCAAAGCATTCCCGGACTCATTGGCCAAGAAGAGGCCGACACGGATATGGGTTTTCCCGGACTTGTTCGCTTGACCGCATTCCAAACGATCTCCACGATGACCTGCACAGGATTCTGTGTCACTGATTTTAATCAATGGCCCGACTTTTCCCGAATGCTGTTGCTGATGCTCATGATTATCGGGGGGTGTTCCGGTTCCACTTCTGGCGGGCTGAAGGTAGTCCGCGTGCTCCTTCTTGTCAAAATGGCCCGTTGGCACCTGGTACAGACATTTCGTCCCAAGGATATCCGCGTCTTTCACGTGGATAATTTGGTGATTGATAAAGGACTTCAAAACAGCATCCTTGCCTATTTCACCCTTTATTCTTTGGTTTTTGGAATGGCTGTACTGGCATTAACCGCCTCTGATATGCCTGTTATTACCAGTATCAGCGCCGTGGCCTCCTGTTTTAATGGCGTCGGTCCCGGTCTTGAACAAATCGGAGCCGTCGGCAATTATGGGGCCCTATCTGCCTTGGGTAAAATAACGTTGTCACTTATCATGGCTATGGGGCGTCTCGAAATCTACGCGATATGTGTTTTGTTTCTGCCTTCCTTCTGGCAAAAACATTAAAAACGAGATGGCATTATCTGCCGGGAAGTTCATAAAGCACGCAGAGGCTCAGGTTTTCGTACCGCCTCTCACCCTGTGCTATTATGCCTGTTTAGAACTGTAGAAAGGGAGCCTATTCTTGTCTCTTGTTTCAACTTTCACGCTAATGCGTGAGATTCGCAGACAATGGTTTCTTCACGTCACCAATCTTCAGAAAGCAAGACGAACTAAACGTGGGTAGGAACCGGGGAATATTCAACTTATGAACCGTCTTTCTTTCATGAAAAATCTGGGGCTGGCCAGCCTTGCCGTTTCCCTGATGTTTTTGCCTTCCATGGCATGTGCCGTGGTCTATTGGGAACTCCATATGCTGGTCGTCTTTCTTCTGAGTGCCTTTGCCGCGCTATTCCTGGGAGGACTTCTTTACCTGGCGGGTATCAAAGCCGATGGGCGCCTCTATCATCGCGAAACGCTGGCGCTGGTTGGGGTAGGGTGGCTGCTAACGGCGTTTTACGGGGCGCTTCCCTACCTGCTTTCGTGCCATATGTCCTTTGTGGATGCCTATTTCGAATCCATGTCGGGATTCACCACTACAGGGGCTACTGTACTTGCCCATGTGGAGGTCCTGCCCAAAAGCCTGCTGTTCTGGAGGAGCTTTACCCACTGGCTCGGAGGCCTGGGAATAATATTGCTGCTGATTGTGGTACTTCCCTTCCTCGGCGCCGGCGGCAAGCTCCTTTACCGTTCTGAAATACCCGGCCTGGATAAAAGCAGCCTGCGTCCCAGAATCAAAGACTCCGCCATTATTCTATTGAAAATTTACTTGATTCTTACTGTTGCGCAAACCATTCTGCTCCTGGTCGCCGGCATGAATGTGTTTGATGCCCTGTGTCATACCTTCGGAAGTCTGGCTACGGGAGGATTTTCCACCCATACCAAGAGCATCGCCGCTTTTAACAGCCCGCTCATAGAAGCGATAATCACCATTTTCATGATGATCGCCGGCACCAGTTTCAGTCTGTTATTTTGTCTTGGAAAAGGAGACTATAAGAAGGTCCTTGGAAACGTTGAATTTCGCTTTTACGTATTCATTATCGCGGTTTCCTCGCTACTAATCTTTATTAACCTCCACACTGCGGACGGTCCACTTCCGAATTTGATCGGGGCTTCCGCTGAACCACCGCCGGACATCTGGGATCATATGCGCGCTTCCATTTTTCAAACGGTATCCGTCATGACGACCACTGGATTCGCGACCGTGGACTTTAATATGTGGCCTGAATTCTCAAGGGCGCTTCTTGTCATTCTCATGTTTATAGGCGGTTGTTCGGGTTCCACGGGTGGCGGAATAAAAGTGGTACGGATATTCCTGCTGTTCAATCTCGCCTATAAGCATTTTATACATACCTTCAACCCCAAAAATATCCATATAGTAAGGGTGGACAATCTTGTTCTTCCCAAAGAACATGTAAATGCCCTTTTGACGTATTTTGCCATCTATGTTTTGTCTGTAGCCGCGTCAACGCTGTACCTGGCCTGGCTGAATATGCCGTTGGTAACCTCATTCACCGCCGTTGCCGCATGCCTCAATAACGTTGGTCCCGGCCTTGAACTGGTGGGAGCGACAGGACACTACGGACTCGTGCCTGCCTCAGGTAAACTGCTTCTTTCATTCCTGATGGCCATGGGGCGCCTTGAACTCTATGCCATCTGCGTGTTGTTTATTCCATCCTTCTGGAAGCGATATTAAAGTTGAGGAATCTTTCTTGTCTTTGAACGTCGAAAGCGCTCCCCCACTAGATGCAATATGCCCCTATTTCACAAGATTCCCCCTCTCCTTTCCCATGACATACCTGCGAGATGCCGTTCCCGGGGAATACCTTTTTGACCCCTTCTGCGGCTGTGGCACTTCACTACTTGCAGCACGCCTGAAAGGTTTGTCCTGCGCCGGCATAGAAACCAACCCCGTTGCCGTCGCTATTGCGCGCGCAAAGGCCGCTCTGGCCACCCCTGAAGCCGTAATGGCCCGGGCGGCGGCGTTGCTTGCGACCTCAGACGCCCGGGAAAAGTTACCGGAAGACCCTTTCTGGCAACACTGCTTTTCACCGGAAGTGCTGCATGCCGTCTGCAGGTTCCGCACCCACTTTTCAAAAACGATCACACCGGGAACCGACCAGGTACTTTGTGCGTTGCTGCTCGGCGTACTGCATGGGCCCAATGATTCCATGCCTTGTTTATCCAACAAGATGCCGGCCTCGTATGCGCCCTCGCAGGAAGCCTTGCTGGCGTATTGGACAGCCAACCGTCTTTCGCCCCCGGAAATAAATGTGTTGGAAGTCATTGAAAAGCGCGCGCATTATCTGTTATCCACACCGTTGAACAAAGTAAACGGCCATGTAATTCAGGGCGATAGCAGTAAACAGGCACCTTATCGGTCTCTTGGCGGAGTTGACCGGGTTATCACCTCCCCCCCCTATTTCGGGCTGAACAGTTTTATCCATGATCAATGGCTTAGAAACTGGTTTCTGGGAAATTCCAAAGGTACGGACTGCCTGTTGGATCAAACCGATACGGAAACTTATGCCCGCGACCTTGCCCGCGTCTGGCGGCAGTGCGCTTCAGTCTGCCGCCCGGGAGCGACCCTCGTCATACGCTTTGGCGGCGTTCCCGGGGTACAAGGCGTTGTTCCCCGCACCCTGCTGGAAGATTCCCTCGCCCTGGCGGATTCCGGATGGAAGACACTGCGCTGTAAGCCCGTCTTCCGAAAAAGAAATGCGCCCCCGACGCTTCCTTTTCGCCCGCCCGCAGCGCGTCCCTGCAATGAGTTTGAGTTGTGCGGGCGCCTTGAAACATGAACATCCCGCCACGGTTCCTGTTCAGAATACCGGGCCGAATATCCACCTGCAGGTCCATTCATGACTGGCACCCCAAGGAGCTTGCATACACTCCCATGCCGACCAGGCGGAGACCAGAAACAGAACCATGAAAAGCGCCCACTGATACTTGTTCCGCATGACAGCCAATTGAGGTACGGACAGAAAAAGCAGAACGGGCACCGCACCGATATGCCAGCGGAACCCATAGGCCGCGCCGCCGTAGTTGTTGGTTGCAAATACATAATACAGGCTTAAAAAGGTCCAGGAAGTCCCCATGGCCAATGCGAACATCCGCAGTCCATTTTCCTTGTTTGCCAGCATTCTGACAAAACCGGGGACGGCAAATAGCAGCAGGGGAAACAACAGAAAGGTTCCGAACCTGCCAAAATTCATGTGGAATAAATACAGCCAACGGCTCTCATTGAGGCCGTCCACACCGATAGGATTGCGCCAATAGGAATTTCTGAAATTATACATGGCCTCCCGCGTCTGCACGGGAAGGGGACTGCCCGTAATGGACCACATCAGGGAAAAATGGAGAAGAAGCAGCGGCGCCGCGCCTAAGGTCGCCCATAGCAGGGATTGTCTTGGGTATTTCACAATCAGGAGCAAGCCCAATGTGGCGGGGAATATGGTCATAGGTATGTCGGTGACGAAAATGAAGGCGCTCAGCAATCCGAAGGCGGCGAAACGCCAGGGCGCCGGTTTCAGTTTGTTACTGTAAAGTCCGAGCCCGAAATACAAGGCGCCACACAAGGCGGCCGCCGACGGCGTGTGGTTGTTGATTTGACAGGCGTAGCCGGGTATGGGTGAGGCGAAGGCCAACAGAAGTAAAACCAGCGCCGCCCTTTTATGGTCGGGCATGAAAAGACGCAGCAGCAAGAGAAAGAATAGTACCCCGATGGCATAGGGGATTTGTATCAGCGTGACAATCATAACGCGCAAGATTCGACGCAGATCATCCCGGTCGGTCAGCTGCCAGCCCTTAAAAGTGTTCAGGGCGGCATATTCCGCCGCCATCATGAGCGGTAGTATGGGAGGCTTGCTGGAGAGTATTCTGCCGTTGGCGGCTTGTACCTTATCGACAGTCAACACCTCGAAGGGATTCGGGGACGCCTCCGTCGGCCTGTCAATATACCAGGTTCCGTCATGAACTAATGCATACACGGTTGCAAGACGGCTGTTCGCGGTTTCTCCGACCACAATTCCCGGACTCACTACCAGGACGGGCACCATTGCCAGGCAAAAGGCCGCCCCCAGCCACAGTACACCATACACAGGAGAAACGTCATTC
>JAKLHG010000323.1 GCA_022710255.1 Candidatus Hydrogenedentota bacterium | reverse complement strand
CGGCTTGCACACCCCCTGCAGCATGCTCAAAGTAACATAAGCGACTTTTGGATCCATGGCCTGTTCCGGACGGGTGTAGTCATGGTAATTGTATCGTTGGATGCCGTCCGCATCCCGAATATCCGTAATCAAGGCGGCATCATACCGCATCCCTTCGTTCGGAAAGACCGTATAGGCAACGCAATGGGTAAGCGGTGTGACTTCTCCTGACCCCAATGCAATGGTAAGCCCTTCCACGTCGGTAGGAATGCCGCATCGCTGCAAATAGGAACGCACAAGCGACGTACCCACCTGGTTCGCAATTTTCACGGAGACGATATTGATTGATAATTCCAGGGCATACCGTATCGGCACCGCCCCGCTGAAATTGCCCCCGAAATTTTTTGGCGTCCACCAGACGCCCGCCGGGGTGCGTCTTGAAAAAGGGGCATCTACTACGATTGTGGACGGCGTCATCCCGGAGGCAACACCGGCAGCCCAGATGAAGGGTTTGATACTGGAACCCGGTTGACGCCGCGCCTGGGTCACCGTATTATATTTTTCCTTGAGGAAATCGCGTCCGCCGACCATGGCGCGGACCTGTCCCCGGTACGCGGGACGATTATCAATACACACCAACGCGCCGGAAACAGGCATCTGGTTTCCCTCTTTGTCAAGCCTGCTTCGGCTTTTACTGTGTCTTTTGTCGAAATCCTCAAGCGCTTTGAGCAGCACGCGCTCTGCGATTTCCTGCAGACGCATATCAATGGTGGTGTATATTTCAAGGCCATCCTCGAAGACCTGCTGCGACTCATACTTGCTTAAAATAAAACGCCGGACCTCCTCCACGAAATAAGGCGCCCGAAAGCGTCCCCGAAGCGAATAGTCCATCTCTTCCGGCTTTTCCGATTTTCGAGTCACAATAGAAGCCATCATATCTTCTTGCACGGCGGCATCATGTTCCTGTTGTGAGATAAAGCCGTTTTCCAGCATTTGCTGCAGCACCGTATTGCGTCGGCTCAAGGCATTCTTGGGATTATTGATGGGGTTATTGGTATTCGGCCAGCGGCACGTACCCGCCAAGGTGGCCGCCTCTCCCAGGGTAAGATCCTTACAACTTTTTCCGAAGTATTGAAAAGAAGCAGCCTCAACCCCGTAGGCGCTGATGCCCAGGAACGTCTGATTCAGGTACAACTCCAGGATCTCATCCTTAGTGAAGTCACGCTCCACCTGCATGGCCACCAGGGCTTCACGTAACTTTCGCTTGTACGTTCGTTCCAACCCGACTTCCAAATCCTCCACATTGCGCACCACCTGTTGTGTTATGGTGCTGCCTCCTCGGGTGTTTCCGGTCTGTACCATGTACAACACAGAATTCAATATGGCGTCTGGACGAACGCCCCGGTGCTCATAGAAGAGCGCGTCTTCCGTGGCGATAAACGCTTTCTGCACATGCAGGGGAATATCGCTCAGCCGGACCAATTGCCGCTCTTCAATGGAGAATTCGCCAATCACCTGTCCGTCACTGCTGTAAACGCGGGACCCTACCTTGGGCCGGAAATCGGCCAGGGCTTGCGTCACATTATGGCGTGTATCGTTAATGAGCCACATGAAATACGCCAGGCTGATACCCCAGACCGCCCCCACAATCAAGATGAAGACAACAAATATGCCCAGGCATCCGTGGGAATGTTTAGATTCGGTTGAATTTTGGTCTGTCATGATGAGAGATTATCATGGTTTTGCGGGAACAAACAAGTCGCACCCCCTTATGCCATAGTTGAACCCAGGAGGCCCGATATCGCAATATCTGGGACAATAACCCTTTGCGGAAATGCCGCCGACCTGAATTGGGAACAAAACATGCACCTGTTCGCCGCCATATCCTTGCCGGAAGCGTCTCATGCCGCCCTGCATACCCTAGTCCATAAATTACAGCCTAAAAGTGGCGGGGTAACCTGGGTCAAGCCTGATAATATGCACTTGACACTCCGTTTTTATGGGGAAGTATCCGAAGAACAACTCCCGGCTTTATCCTGCTGCTTGGAGAAACGCCTTGCCCCGTTCAAGCCGCCGGAATTGCTCGTCCGCGGCGTGGGTGCATTCCCCTCAATTAAAAAGCCTTCTGTTGTGTGGGCGGGCATTGAGACTGTCTCCGGGGATCTTTGCGGGATTCAGGGGGCGACAGAACAGGCCGCCCGTGAAATCGGCCTGGCGCCGGAAACACGCGCCTTCCATCCTCACGTCACCATTGCGCGCCTCCGCACTACGGCAACTACCTCTTTGTTCGCGTCCCTGTTACAGCCCTACCAGGAACCCGGGAAGATACCCGAATTTGGCCCTGATTTCTGCGCCGACAAAATTCTCCTGTTCCGCAGTCTCTTGACTCCACGGGGGCCGGTTTATACAATAGTGCGGGAGATTATATTGAAATGAACGAACCCTATGCACCACCATTCCTCTTCCAGGAAATGCTAAGAACCTGTCTGTACAGCGCCATTACGTTGTACATGCTGATTATTCTTTTACGCTGGACATCGCCGTTCTTATCCCTGGATATGAACCACGTCCGGCTACGTTGGATCCCCCCCCTCACCGACCCCTTATTAAATCTGATTCGACGACTGCTCCCCCCCATGGGATTCGCCGATTGGACACCGGTAGCCGCCGTATTGATCCTGTGGGTACTTCGCGTTTTGCTGGTTCAGGAATGAATTGTGGGGCCTGTATCCAACCCTTCACGGCGTTGCAGAGCTACTTTTGGCGTCTTATAACCCATAATCGGTATAATCCACCTGTAAATGAGGTGACAAAACCCAGTACCGATCCTTCAACCACCGGGCAATCTCCTGAGGAGCACATGATGAGAACCGCAGTTTCCCTGATTCTACTTACACTATGCCTGATAACAATGTTCAGCGGATGTATTCCATCTTCCCCGTCAGGTAAAGATAATGAGCCTGCGGCCTTGCCCGTTCCGACAGCGCCAGTCCCCTCAACAGCGCCACCACCTGAAGAGCCGACGCCCGGCAAGGCCAAGAGCGCAGCTGCCCCACAGATTCCCACAAGCGACCTATCCGCAAAGTCCCATCTTCAAGTGCCGCTGGGTACTGCCCCAACGCCTGCGGATGCCGTTGCGTTACCGATTGTCGCTTTAGTTCCCCTTGAGGAGCACCAGGGCTACACGGTGAACAGCCGGTTCCCCATTGAGGGACTCGCCATGGAGGGCACTCTGTTACGGCAGTCTCCCGGCAAATGGCTTCTTTCCGGTCAATTCCGTTCCGACCGGGCGTCGTTCGCTCCGGGGAAGCCTTCGGTGCAGGCAATGGGCGCCATGACTCCCAAAGAAGGAGGCGGTCTTGCGGTTACGGAAACTGCCGGCGAAATGATTATCACCTTTCCGGCTCCCCTCCCCCCTGCGGAGGAACCGAAACTCCCCGAATCCAAAGTCATCCCCTTCACCCTGACGCTGGACGCTCCGGATAACACCATCTTCAGCATCATGCTGCTGCCCTTTTAGGCACTGTCATGACGCACCCACTGCAAAAGGATACCGGGCCATCACCGTCCTTTCCTTCCCTAAAGGAACTTTGTAAGCGCCACAATATCCGCTTTAAAAAAGCCCTGGGGCAAAATCTGCTACTGGACGACAATATAAACAAAATAATGACCGACGCGGCGGAACTTACGGAACAAGACGGGGTTATCGAGGTGGGCGCCGGGCTGGGCGCATTGACCAAGCGGATACTGTTCCGCGCCGGGTCCCTTCTGGCCATGGAAATAGACCCGCTGTTCATGCCTTGCCTCGAAGAACAGTTCGGGGTTTACGAGCACGTAAGGCTATTCCGGGGCGACATCCTGAATCACGATCTTGACCGGCTGGTAGGCGAATTTCTTCCGAATGCACGATGCCTGAAAATGGTATCCAACCTGCCGTATTACATTACCACGCCCGTATTATTTCATTTTTTGGAATCGCCGGTATTTTTCGACCGGTTGGTGGTCATGACCCAGTTGGAAGTGGGTGAACGCCTGACGGCGCCCGTCGGCGCCGATAACTACGGCGCGTTGTCCCTAGCGGCGCGGCTTTATGCGGAAACGGATATTGTACATCGTGTATCCGCAACCTGCTTCCTGCCGAAACCCAAGGTAGATAGCTGTATTGTGCGGTTCCGTCTGCGGCGCGAACCACTGTTGCCGGGTTTGGATGCCCCATGGACCATGAAGGTCGTGCGGGCCGCCTTTCAACAACGTCGCAAAACGCTGCGCAATACCCTTTCAGGGCAGGGACTGGGACTTTCACGTGAGCAAGCGATGCAGGCCCTGGAACAGGCGGGTATCGACCACGGCCGCCGTCCCCAGACCCTGGACTGGCGGGAATTTGCCGCACTGGCCGACGCTATTCGTTCCATCCAGTCTGGAACACATTGAGTCTATCGGGACCATTCCCCGACGGTTGCGGTCTGCAAGATACTTCAGGTATCATGAAAAAAGTTGCTCAGGAAAGGTACCCTCCCTCCTGGATTTCACGCAAACTCCAACACGAAAGCATTCATCATGGTCAAGCATTCACGGATCCCGCTTCTAACAAGCCTTGGTATCGCCCTCTTATTTTACCTCCAAGTATCGGAAGCGGACACGGGAGCCGTAACCGGAAGAACAATTTACGTATCCAAACTTGGAGACAATAGTGATGGCGCCACCTGGGCGACGGCATTCACCACGGTGCAGGCCGGCCTGAACGCCGTTCCGGACGCCCAAGGCGGACACCGCGTAATCCTGCGTCCGGACACGTATATGGAAGCCAATTTCTCCGTCCCCCATCCGGGCGCGCCGGGCGCGTACAACCAGCTTATCGGCGACTGGGATGGCAGCCTGGGTTCCGGGACAACAGGATGGGTTGTGCTCGATTCAGGGGATCCGGAAAAAGGATTCAAGAGTTATGACTGGTGGAGCACGATTCGCGCCACGCAGCAGGGCTGGTCGCCCGAACACAAGGATGCCACCTTCTCGGCCATCTGCTGGGACCGTTGGACACTGCGACATCTCT
>JAKLHG010000322.1 GCA_022710255.1 Candidatus Hydrogenedentota bacterium | reverse complement strand
GTAGGTATGTATCATGCCCAACCCGACGCTTAAGGAGAAGAAAATTTGTCCGGCGGCCGCGATCCAGACACCCGACTTCAGCAGCACCCCCCAGTCGGTGACGCGCCAGAGTTGCGCCAGCCCGTCCGATATGGTACGCCCTTCCACGGGGGGCAGGGTCAGTACCCGCACCGCCAGAATGACGCCGATGATGAGCAGGGTGGGCATACAATACTTGGCGACGATTTCAATACCTTTGGAAATACCCCGGCCAAAAACAAAAATATTCAGGGCGAATGTCAACAGGAAGAAAAAATAAGACAAGGGGTTGAACGAGAAAAAGCCGCCTTTTATGCCCAGGTAATTGGAGAACACCCTGCCCATTTCTTCGTTGCTGGTTTGTCCCCAATAACTGCCCGTCAAAGTCTGCCAGGCATAGCCCAGTGACCAGGACTCGATGTAGATGTAATAGACGCCGACCATGGCCGGAAGCAGCACGCCGAAAATACCCAGGTACTTCGCGACGGGATGATGCCACAGCCGGTGAAACATACCGGGAGTGCTGCCATGGCCGTATCCGCCGCCGTGCCGGCCGATAGTCCATTCCATCCACATCAGGGGAATGCCCAACAGTACCAGCGCCAGAAGGTAAGGTACCATGAAAGCGCCGCCAAAGGGAACCGCTTTGCCCGGGAAACGCAAAAAATTACCCAGCCCGATGGCATTGCCCGCCATGGCCATGATCAGTCCAAAGCGCGTTGCCCAACCATCAGCCCGCCGTATATGCATTCTACCTTCTCCGCTGAATTAATTTCGTATGAACCGTTTGAGTTACGTCCAAGCCGTCCTTCCCTGGTAATGGTATGCCCCGATGGCCCTAAGTATAAGGATAATCCTGAAAAGGGTCAACCCGGGTCAAGCCCAGACGCCAAGGCCTCAGTGCGGGGAGCCTGTTATGCGATGGTGCAAGCAAACTCCTTCTATTGGTCACTGTGGACACAATGACCGGCAGGAACAAGGGTGCGGCTTTCATTTGCGGAACGTGATTTTGAAATCTGGGAAAACACAATAAGCGTTGATTTTATTCTTGCACTGGTATATCCCGGTTCTGAGCCTGTTTAAGCCTGACCTTTTTCATGGCTCGTTTTCCGACGAAATATATCAAGGCCATGATACCCAAATACGGTATCCAGGCAAGATGGCGGTATGGATTTGGCAGGGATAATAAAAAGCCCAAGAACAAGGCCGTAGCACATCCACTCGCAATAGTCGTCCAGATCATTATTTTTCTTTCCCGGACTCCCGGCGCATATTTAAAAGTGTGATAGAGCCCCAGGAGTGTGCCCGTCAGGCTAAAGATCAGCGCAACCAATATCCCGGTCCATCCGGCAGTCATGCAGATTCTCCTTTCTTGCGCCCGCTGATATTATCAAGGAGTGACTTCCTCGATGTATCCGGAAGCGATTGTGATTTATCCTTGTTCCGCTCAACCATGATACGTACCCCTATTATGATTGGAATAAGGGTTGCCACGAAAACTAAGGTACCCCCCAAGAGCATGGCCAACGTTTCCGGTAACAGTTCCGCACCGCCTAGCTCATAGCGGGCAATCAGGCGAACCGGAACACCTGCGAGTTCCCGCACCCCCTGTGTCACATTAAAATAAAGCGTATAGTATCCTTCAGGGAGGGCAGGCAGCCGCGCTATTGGAAATGCCCAGTAGAACCAACCTTCTTTCCATTGATGCGCGGAGATACGACGTGATTGCGCCACCTGGCTGCCATCGCTATCGGTTATCCTGCAAGTACATTGGAGTGGTTCCAGCACCTCGGTATGGGAGACGTAATTTGCTATACCGTCAGAAATTTGAAGCCCCAAAACCGTCCCTTGCGCAATCGGGCAGGTATGCTGGAATGCCCCGGAAAACATGCCGGCTTGCGAAAGGTCCACGGCAAAATTTACAGGACTGGCCTGTCGCCATCGGTGGTGTCTTTCTGCCAGATTCACTCCTATTATCAGGGATGCCATCCCTGTGATAAAAAGCGCGGCCGCAATCATGAAGAAAACAGTTCTGCGATTATAAAAACGTGTCATTTTCGCCCCCAAACTCGAACGACAATGCGTTCCTGTACCACCAGTACGTGAAGGCGGGTTTCGTTCTGTCGTATGCGTGTGATACGTGTACGCTATTACTTCAGACCATTTTTGTAAATAAACGGCATATCCATGGGTTCCACTCCACCCGGCCTACGATAAGGCACATGCTGGTTAGGGTTAGCTGTCAGTCCTCTTTTGACGAAGTAAAGAAGTCGGTATGTTTCCCACGGAGTTACCGGCTCATCTCATAGGCGTCCCTGAGCGGCAGCACTTGTTCGCTCCAGACACGGTTATAACGCGCCGGGTCGAAATCCGGCTTCATGATCATTTTGCGGCAGTATTCGACCTGTTCGGGCGTGGCACTGGGCTTGCCGAGGACCTGCAGGGCGAACTTAGAGAAGTCGCGCACCATGAAGTCAAAAATCTGGTCCACGAGATCGTCGCCGATATCGTAGATGCGGGCATTTTCCAGTATGAGTTGCCCGTACACCACGAGGGTGAAGAGCTCGCCCATGCTCAGCAGCAGGTCTATGTCTTTCTGCTGCTCCTTCGACGGCGGCGCGGCCATGAGGGACTCCTTGAGCAGGGCGATTTGCTGTTTGAAAATAGTCACATTCGGCAGGTCGTAGCTGGCGTATGCGGCGGTGTAATCATGGAATTGAATCCCGCCGAGGCCGCGTGTCGGCCCCTGCCGGAAGAGAAAATCATCGTTCCGCGCCTCGTTCTGTTGCGGGACTTCCGGGAATTCGCCGGGATTGAAGAAATAGTTCGGCATGAACTTGATGATGAGCGCGATGTTGACGTGCACCGTGCCCTCGAGTTTCGGCAGGGCGCGTATGTCGCGGGCCGCCATCTCGAAGTACATGTCCTTCTCGAAGCCCTTCGCGGCGATGACGTCCCACATCAGGTTGATGACCTCCTCGCCCTGGGTGGTGACCTTCATTTTCACGGCGGGATTGTACAGCAGGTAGCGGCGGTCTTCGGGCGATGCAACGCGCATATAATCGGCGGCGCGCAATGCGAACAGTTTCATCGCCACAAGCCGGGCATAGGCATCCGTGAACAACTGCTTGACATGGGGAAAATCCGTCACCTTAATGCCGTACAGGGTACGGTTTGCCGCGTGCCGGATGGCTTCGTACATAGCGTGGGTGCAGATGCCGATAGACGCCCAGCCGAGATTGTATTTGCCGATGTTGACCGTGTTCAGCGCGCAGTCCCAGGCGTATTGTCCCCGGCTCAGGATTTCCGACTCCGGGATGGGATAATCGTGCAGGGCGAATTCGGAAACATAGGACTGGCTGTTCACCACATTCTTGATCAACTCGTATTTTTTGTGATGGTAGTTCGCGTTGAAGAAGACATAGTCGCCCGTATCCCCCATCTTGCCGAACACGGAAACCATCTCCGCCTCGTTGCCGTTGCCGATATAGTACTTCGAGCCCTTGGCCTTGTACCCGCCCGCGCCGTCGGGGTCGAGGCGCATCTCGGTGGAATACACGTCCGCGCCGTGTTCCTTTTCCGACAGGCCAAAGGCGAAAATGGCGCCGTCCTCGAGCAGTTTCGCGGCGCGTTGTTTCAGCGCCTCATTCTCCGCCATCCAGATGGGGCCGAGTCCAAGAATGGAGACCTGCCACGTGTACCAGTAGTGGAGGCCATAGAAGCCCAGTATCTCGTTGAACTCGCAATTGCGCCAGGTATCCCAACGGCAGTCCTCGCCGCCATACATGGCAGGCGTGAGCAGCGTGGCGAACAGCCGCTCCCGCTTCTGGAATTCAAGAAAGTCCTTGTACCATTTGAAGGTGCGATCGTCTTCCTTGATTTGGTCCAGTCCCTTATCTTCAAAAAACGCTATCGTCTTCTGCATGATCTCGCGGGAACGTGCATCCGGATAGAATCGTTCGTGATTTCTTGGATTGAGCAGAATCATGTCGTTGCCTCCACCTGGTTGATGTGAATTTTATTTGCACTATGGACATCCAGCATAGCAAAGGGGACATGCTGTACCCAATATTTCCGGTTCTGTTGACTATGGCGCCTCATCGGGCCCTACGCAAAGACAGGCCAGTTTCCAACCGCCAATCGTGCGGATAAGGGTTGCGGAAATAGTATATCGGCCCATCCCGAAAGCCAGAGAAGAAATGTCCCAGGTTCCCGACGCGATTGCAAGGTCGGGGTGCAAGGCAGAGCTGTCCAACATAACCGGCGTGTTGCCTGCAGAGCCCCACATCAGCACCGTCTTCAGCATGGCAACCAGGTAGTCCGCCCGGGTAAACACCATGTACTCGCCATTACGCGTTGCGGCGGCCATACTGCAGTGCCCGTCATACAGGGTGGCATACAGCGGGTCGGTTTTCCCCTCGCGCAGGCACGCATCCCACACTCGCAGGGGCTCGAAGGCTTCGGTTTCCAGTGAGATATCCGCTTCCAGGGCAGCGGGCAGCAGCGTCAGGGACACCAGTTTCCAGGGTGCGCCAGGTGCATCCCGACCGGCATTGAAGGACAGGGTCCAAGGCTGTCCGTCTGCTTTCAGCGATGCCAGGCCGACGATGAAGAGCTGGGCGTTCCGGATGGATTTTGACACGAGGACGGTATCTTGGGGCAGCGTGAACGCGGCGCGTTCAACTTCGGAGTGTTGGAGTGTGGAGCGCGTGGCCGTAACCGGGCCGTCCCTGCCCATGGTAAAGGCGGCGGAACCCTGGACGCTGAACAGAGTCCATAGGGACGGTGTGCCCGTGGTGAGCGCCTGCATTACGGTATCCAACAGCGCCTCCGGCGTCGTTGACACAGGTTCTGATGAAGGCGCTTCAAGGGCTGTGCGCAAGGCGGCCGCGCCTTCTTCCCCTTCGGCGACGAGGTAAACGATAGACTGCGCCGCCTCCACGGGCGCGGCCGGGAGTGGGTTCGCCCAACGGTCGTAACAGCGTACTCCCGCCGGAATCGCCCGGGGCAACGGCACGGG
>JAKLHG010000321.1 GCA_022710255.1 Candidatus Hydrogenedentota bacterium | reverse complement strand
GCGAACAGAATGAATCTTCCCGGGACAAGGCTCTGTTTAGGGAGGCTGAGATCTATATCCGCCAATTGTACTGGCGCGAGTTTGCCCACCACCTGTTGCATCATTTTCCACACATGACGGAAAAGCCTATGTACCTGGAGTATGAAAAGTTTCCCTGGCGCCGGAGTGAGGCGGATCTGCGTGCCTGGCAGCGCGGTCAGACCGGGTACCCCATCGTGGATGCCGGCATGCGCGAACTCTGGACGACCGGATGGATGCATAATCGGGTACGCATGATAGTCGGTTCCTTCCTCGTCAAGGATTTACTGTTGTCATGGAGACGTGGCGCCGCATGGTTTTGGGATACCCTGGTAGATGCGGATGCGGCCAACAACACCCTGGGCTGGCAGTGGGTCGGGGGATGCGGACCGGATGCGGCGCCGTATTTCCGCATCTTCAACCCCGTGCTGCAAAGCAAACGTTTTGATCCCCACGGGTTATACATAAAACGATGGATACCGGAGCTCGCCCAACTGCAGGGGAACGCCCTGCACGCCCCCTGGGCCGCATCGCCGGCCGAATTGGAATCGGCCGGCATCAGGGTTGGAAAAGAATATCCGCGGCCAATCGTGGAGCACAACGGCGCCCGGGAACGGGCGTTGATGGCGTATGCCACCATGAAACGATTCAAAGGACGGGATTAAATTATCGAAATCACGGCGGACTGCGTACAATACGCATACAACTGCAACCCGGAGCCGAAAACCAAACATGCGCGTTGGAATTGAGCTGACACCGCTAACCTATGCCCTGACGGGGATCGGTTATTACCTCCGGCACCTGGTACAAGAACTTGCGTCATTGATACCGTCCGGTGACCTGCACGGTTTCATCGCCGGATTCCGGAAACTGGAGCACGATAACGCCGCGATTCCATACTGCCGTTTGCCCGTGCCGCCCCGCTTGCTGAATGTTATGTGGGCATGGGGGGGATGGCCCCGTGTCGATGTTCGCCTCGGCGGGGTGGACCTGTACCATGCCGTGAATTATATGCTGCCGCCGTTGGACTGCGCCCGCGGCGTGCTGTCCATACACGACCTGGGCTTCTTGCGCGAACCGGGTTGGAGCAGTCCGGGGACGCACAGGTTGTTCGGGAGGCATATACAGCGGCACGCATTGCGGGCCGATGCCGTTATCGCCTGTTCACGGGCAACGAAGCGGGACATTATCTCGCTTCTGGGGGTGGAGGAGAAGCGGGTTCACGTTATTTATGATGCGGCGGACGCGTCCTTCTCGCCGGTCAACCGGAATGACGCGAAGCGGCGCGTTCGTGAAGCCCTTGGAATAGAGGCGCCTTATCTTCTTTTCGTGAGCACCATTGAAGCACGGAAGAATGTGGACGGGTTGCTGGATGCTTTTGCACGCGCTGATGTGCCCCAAAAACTGGTCATTGCCGGGGTACGGGGTTGGGGAGCGGACGACGTCATAGCGCGAGCGGAAACCTTGAAATGTTCCGGCCGTGTCGTGTTTACCGGGTATGTTCCGGACAGGTCCCTTTTCCCCGCACTGTACAGCGCGGCGGACGCCTTCGTTTTTCCCAGCTGGCATGAGGGGTTCGGCCTTGCCGTACTGGAAGCCATGGCCTGCGGTTGTCCCGTGATCTCATCCAACACATCCTCGCTGCCGGAAGTGGGAGGGGATGCGCCGTTTTATGTGGATCCTCGGGATATCACGGGCCTTGCCCGGACAATAGAACAAGTTGCCACTGACGAGTGGCTGCGCGAGAACATGCGTGAAAAAGGACTTGTCCGGGCGCGCCATTTTTCCTGGCAGAAGTGCGCGCAGGAAACACTTGCCTGTTACAGGGGGCTCCTCTAATGCGAGTCCTTTTTCAAGGCCTGCAGGCCGGCAACCGCAGCGGAACGGGTTTCTATACCGTCGAGTTACTGAAAGCCCTGGCTGCGCTGGAAAACGGTCCCGAGCTGGTGTGTCTCTGGCCGAAGGAGGCGCAAGTTCCGGTCAGGGGCGAAAAGGTGAAGTGGCTCCGGTATTCTTCCAGCCCGGCTCGCCGCATATACCTGGAACAATGGGCCGCCTCCCGGCTTGCTAAAAGATTCGGGGTTGACCTGATTCATTTCCCGGCCAGCGTCAGCGCCCCTGCGCACAATGCGCCCACCGTGGTAACCGTCCACGACTTGTGTTACAAAGTACATCCGGAATGGTTTCCCCGGACGCGTGTCCTGTATTACAGCGCTTTTGTCGGCGCCGGCATACGGGGCGCCGCGCGCATCATTGCCGATTCGCAAGCCACAGCGGACGATATAAAACGGTTTTATGACATTCCGGCGTCACGGATGGATGTTATCCCGCTGGGCGTGGATGCCCGCTTCCATCCGGCGGATGAAAAAGACCTGCGCCGGGTTCGGGAACGGTACCGAATTCCGGAAGATTACTTTCTGTTTGCAGGCACATTGGAACCGCGCAAGAATCTTCCACGGGTGCTGGAAGCCTGGTCGTCTCTTGGCGAGGTTGCGCCGCACCTGGTGATTGCGGGACGAACCGGTTGGAAGACGGATCTAACCCGGTTTATTACGGACAAAGGATATGCGAAGAGCAGGATACACTTCCTGGGGCATGTGCCGCCCGAACTGCTGCCCGTCTTGTACAGCGGGGCCAGGGCCTTTGTCTGGCCAAGCCTCATGGAAGGGTTCGGGTTGCCGCCGCTTGAAGCCATGGCGTGCGGCACGCCTGTGATTACCTCAAACACTTCAAGCATGCCTGAAGTGGTGGGAGAGGCGGCGCTGACCGTGGCGCCTGAGGATGTGTTCGCCTTGGCCGAGGCCATGGCGTGCCTGGCCGGAGACGCTCGATTGTGCGATAGGCTGCGTGAGGCAGGCCTTCAGCGGGCGGCCTTGTTCACCTGGCATCGGACTGCGGCATTGACGTTGGAAGTCTATCGTCGGGTTCTTCGAGGGACGGCCTGAACACGACATTGCCGTTTTCGGACCGGCGGGATTTCCGGGCAAAGAGGATTCTATGATTATTGGAATTGATATTACTCCGGTCACGAGCAAACCGACGGGGATAGGCCTGTACACCCGGCACTTAATTCATGAATTGGCGGCCATAGCCTCCCCGGACATATTTATGGGGTTTGCCGCCGGGATGCGTCCTCTGGACCGGGCGCATATTCCCTTTCCTCATCGGCGGATACCCCTACCCTCGCGGCTTATATATGAAATATGGGAAAGAGCCGGAAGACCTTTTGCCGACCGTGTACTGGGCGGGTTAGAGGTGTTTCATGCCGTGAATTATACCCTTCCTCCTCTTAAGGAGGCGCGGGGGATCATCACCATACATGATTTGGGATTTCTGCGCAATCCCGACTGGTTCAGCCCGAAGATTTTGAAATCATTCAGGAAAAGTATTCTTCGGCATGCGCAGCGGGCTGAAACCATCATTACTGTGTCGGAGGCGACAGCCGCGGACGTGCGAGACAGGTTGGGTATCGACCCGACGCGCATCCGTGTCATTTATGAGGCCGCCGATAAATCGTTTTATCCAATGCCCCGCTATCTTGCCGCTCTGCGCGTGAACGACGCTTTGCATATTGAGGGTCCCTATGCCCTTTTTGTGGGTACGGTCGAGGCGCGTAAAAATGTGACTGGCCTTCTGACCGCTTTTTCCAAGGCCGATATACCCCATACGCTCGTTATCGCCGGCGGTTACGGATGGCGTAGTGGTGAAGTGCTGGAACTTGCCGCACGACTGGGTCTGGAGAAACGTGTGCGTTTCACCGGGTATATCCCGGACCGGATGCTTTTCCCATTCCTGTACAGCGCCGCAGATCTTTTCATCTTTCCGAGTTGGCACGAAGGTTTCGGCCTGCCTGTATTGGAGGCCATGGCGTGTGGGTGTCCGGTGATTACCTCCGGAACTTCCTCCCTGCCCGAGGTGGGGGGGGAGGCTGCACTCTATGTCGATCCTGCGGATGCGGACGGGCTCGCCCGAAAGATGCAGGCAGTGGCGGGGGATGCGAATCTGCGCGCCGTCATGGCGGCAAAGGGGGTGGAACGTTCCCGATTGTTTTCATGGCGGAGATGTGCCGAAGAAACCCTTGCCTGTTACCACAGCAGGATCTGAAGGGGGGCGATTGCCGACAAGGCAAAACAAAATACACCAAGATACGTCTGGAATGGCGGAAGTAAAAGCGCCGTCAGCAGTCTAAACATACTTGAAGGGACTTACCAGATTTGAAACCGGGTATTCCTTATAGCAGGCGCCATAAAAGAAAAGGTCGATTAGGTCTTCGGCAACTTCGGCGGAGAGGTGCGTGGCTGGAAGGTAGGACTTCGAGGTAACAAAGGTGTCCATCATGCCGATAAGTGTCAGGGCAAGGCTTTGTGCATCACCGCCCGCCAATTCTGCGCGGTCCAGTCCTTCCTGCATGATTTCCTCCAGCAAGCGGAAGCGTCGCAGGCGATAGATCGATTTATCCAGTTTCGGTCCGCCTTTTGGTGGCGAGAAATACAGCTGCAATATTAGGCGCACCGCTTGGGGATTGGCCTCCGCGAAGGCGAAGGTCGCCCGGGCAACCGCTTTCAGACGTCCAACAGCCTCTGAGTAGTTTTCCCGTACACGGAGAAGGGTTTTCGTGTATTCCGCCAATGCGGGTTCCAGTAAACGTCGGAATAGATCCTCTTTATTCGTGAAATAATAATATAAAACCGGACGAGTTACCCCCGCTCCCTCAATTATCTCTCGGATACTGGTACCTTCATAACCCTTCTCAGAAAATAGAGTCAGAGCACTTTTAAGAAGGCGAGTTTCCGCTTCATTGATTTCCCGCTCGTCACTGTAGTCTGATGTCATATTAAAAATACCTACCTACCGTTCATTAATTATACCTGATATTCTAATCTAATAACCCGACTAAATACAAATTGACATTATAGCAGATTCGGGATGCGAGAACGTGTGCAGGACTTGAAGATAGTGTAAGATACTTTCTGTAAAATTGACTGGACAAAGGCGGTCATCATTTGGTTCACTTTTGGTGAAGAAAAA
>JAKLHG010000320.1 GCA_022710255.1 Candidatus Hydrogenedentota bacterium | reverse complement strand
CGCTGGGTGCCGGCCTGGCCTGCGAGGGCCGGCAAGTCGCCTTGAGCGCCTGTGATGATACGCTGCGGGATTTCAATCCCGTCAAGGCCTGCTACGTGGACACGGAGACCACCGGTCTGGCGGGCGGTGCGGGCACGGTGGCCTTTCTGGTGGGACTGGGGTACTTTGCTGGGGATGCCTTCACGCTTGAACAGTGCTTCATGCGCGATTATGACGATGAGGGTCCCATGCTGGCCTATTTGGCGGACAGATTCGCGCAATTTGAGTGTGTCGTAAGTTATAACGGAAAAAGTTTTGACCTGCCCCTGTTGCGAACGCGTTTTGTGCAACACCGCCTTTCCACCCCCTTTGCGGAGGCGGCCCATTATGACTTGGTGCATGCGGTGCGACGGGTCTGGAAGAAACGGCTGAGCGATTGCAGCCTGAATAACATCGAACGCCTGGTGCTGGATTTCCATCGTGAAGGGGATGTGCCCGGGTATCTTATCCCGCAGATCTGGCAGGAGTATCTCGAAACCAGGGATGCCCGGCCGCTGGAAGGTGTCTTTTACCATCACGCCATGGACATCCTGTCCCTGGCCGCGCTGGCCGGGCATCTGTCGCAATGCCTGGCCGCCGAGGCGGGCCCCGTGTTTCATCATGCCGAAGACCAACTTTCCGTCATCCGGTTATATTACAAGAACAAGGAATATGTATCCGTGGTGGAACATGCCCGGGCCTTTCTCGACACCTCCAGGGTTAGCGACGATCTGCGCCGGGAAACACTTTCTCTCCTGGGGAATGCAACCAAACGGCTGGGACAGTATGACGCGATGTATGACGCCTGGAAAACACTGCACGAAGAATTTCCCACGGACAGCAGCGGCGCGGCGGAACTTGCCAAGTTCCTGGAACATCAATTCAGAAATCCCAGGGAAGCGGCCCGGGTCTGCCGGGAAACCCTGGACGCCTTGTTCAAGGAACAGGGACCTGCAGGGGTTACCGGGGATATACAGGTTTCCGCGTTACGCGGGCGGTTAAAACGGCTGGAAGCAAAGTTGGAACGGCAGCAACAGTTCCGCAACGGTGGCAGAGACATCTTTTCCGATATGCAAGAATAGGGTTTCGGGTCCGGAGGCGGCCGGTTGGTTGTAAGACACAACCGCCGCGGGAATTTTTTTATGAAAAGACGGGTCTGATGAAACACAGCGAAGTCCAACCCGCGATTCGGAACCGGCCTGGCGGACGGTTCTGGCTGAAGGCGCTTGTTTATATCGCGGTGATTGCCGGTTGGTACGGCTTGTCGCGGGTCTTCCCCCTCGATGCCTGGCTTCTTAAGCTGCTATCCTGGATGGAAGGGTTGGGCGCGTGGGGCGCGGTCGTGTTTGCGCTGCTTTATGTGCCGTCGTGCGTACTCATGCTGCCGGACGTACTGCCCAATGCGGCGGCAGGGGCCATTTGGGGCATCGGCGCGGGAACGATTGCCGTCTCTGTCGGCCGGGTGCTGGGCAGCACAGCCACCTTTTTACTGGCGCGTGGCATTGCGGGCGGCCTGGTCGCGCGGAGCATGGCCGGGGACCCCAAGTTTACGGCCGTGGCAGAAGCCGTGGGGCGGGATGGCTTTCGCTTTGTGGTCTTGTTGCGCCTGTGTCCCCTGTTTCCCACCATCATGCTGAACTATTTGCTGGGCTTGACCCGGGTGCGCCTTGGTGCTTACGTCGCGGGTACCCTGCTCGGCATGCTGCCCCGGACCGTCGTGGTAGCTTATGTCGGTGCCGGGGCGCGTTCGCTGGCGGACTTGTCCGCCGGAAATACGTTGAATGTCGCCGCCCATCCCGTTCTTTTCTGGGGTGGGCTGGCGTTAAGCCTGGTGGTGGCGGTCCTCTTGGCGTTCAAGGCGCGCCGACTTGTCAAGGAAACCACGGGATGAAGATGCCGGCGCCGTAAAGGGTGAAGCCCGCCTGTTTCTATCCCGGTTTTGAAAAAGGAGAAACCCATGTTGGATCTTGTGTTGACGACGATGATGATTCATGCCGTATGTGCGCTTTTGCCGATGAACCTGGAACTGTCCGAAGCGCGGGGCTGGACGGCCGCAAAATTTGAAGGCGTGACGCTGCCCGTGGAGTCTCCGGGGGATGTTATTGAGGTACTCAGCAACCACGGGCCGGTACAGCCCAATGCCCGCGGCGGTGAGCCATTGATGATGGGTTCGGAATCATTCAACCGCGGGCTTTATTGTCATGCGCCGAGCAGGGTGGTGGTGCGCGTGTCAAAACCGATGCAACGGTTCGAAGCGATGGCGGGGATTGACGCTCGTGCCGGCGGCGGCAGCGTGATTTTCATGGTAAAGGCGGGGGACACGGAACTGTGGAATTCCGGCGTCGTCAAAGGCGGGGCGGCGGGGGTGCCTGTATCCGTTTCCTTGCCCGACGCGATGGAATTCACGCTTGAAGTAACTGACGCGGGCGACGGCATTTCCTGCGATCAGGCGGACTGGGCGGATGCCCGCGTGACCCTGGAGGACGGAACGGTCCTTTGGTTGGGTGATTTGCCGATCGCGGAACCGAAACAGCCTGTTTCCACGGATCCGTTCTTTTCGTTCAATTACGGAGGAAAGACCTCGCGTGAATTGTTGCCTTCGTGGCAACTGGAACGAGGCGCGCAACAGATTGACGATACGCGAACACAGTACACGATTGCGTATACCGACTCGCAAACAGGCCTCGTAGTTCGATGTGAGGGTGTCTTGTATCATGAGTTTCCCGTTGTGGAATGGACGCTGTATTTCAAGAACACCGGCGCGGCGGATACGCCCATACTCTCCGATATTCTTGCGATGGACGCCGTCCTGCCCTGTTCGCCTGCAACGGAGGTGTGGCTTCATCATACCAAGGGGGATGATTGTACGGATACCAGTTATGAACCTCGCGTGGATATGCTCGGGGCGGATACGAACCTGGCCTTCGCCAACACGGGCGGGAGGCCGACCCAGCTGGCATTTCCTTATTTCAATGTCGCGGGTCCGTCGGGCGGCACAATTTTCGTGGTGAGCTGGGCGGGACAGTGGAACGCGCGATTCACTCGAAACGAAAGCGGGCTCCTCCTCCAAGGCGGACAGGAAGGAACCCATTTCACACTCCATCCGGGAGAAGAGGTCCGCACCCCTTTGATTGCGTTGTTGTTCTACACCGGGGACTGGCTGCGCGGGCAGAACCTCTGGCGCGCCTGGATGGTGGCGCACAACATGCCTCGACAGGACGGTGCGCCGCTGAAACCGCAGATTTGCCTGTGCACGGGCAATTACTATCCGAACCTGATGAGTAATGCGGCCCGGGAGACCGCCTTTATCCGCCGGTATGCGGAGGAGGGCATCCGGGCGAATTACTGGTGGCAGGACGCGGGCTGGTATCCCTGTGACGGGGTGGGCTGGCCCAAGACCGGCACCTGGGAAGTGGACCCGGTTCGGTTTCCCAAGGGACTGAAAGAAGTGGGTGATTTCGCGCGGGAACAGGGCATGGGCACCTTGGTATGGTTCGAGCCGGAGCGCGTACATGGGGGTACCTGGCTGGCCGAAGAACATCCGGAATGGATTTACGGCGGGGCGAAGGGAGGCTTGCTGAAGCTGGGGGACACGGCCTGCCGCGCATGGTTGACGGATCATATTGACCGGCTGCTTACCAACCAGCGCATTGACTTCTACCGGCAGGATTTCAACATTGATCCCCTGCCGTACTGGCGGGAAAACGACGCGGCGGAATCGCCCGAAGGCAACCGCCAGGGTATTACCGAAATACGCCACGTGGAAGGGTATTTCGCCTACTGGGACGAACTGCGGCGGCGCCATCCCGGCATGCCCATAGACTCATGCGCGTCGGGCGGACGCCGCAACGACCTGGAGACCCTTCGCCGCGCTGTGCCGTTGCTGCGGAGCGACTATATCGTCGAGCCCGTGGGCAATCAGGGCCATACCTACGGCCTCTCCTTCTGGGTGCCTTACCAGGGCACAGGCACCGGTTCCGGCGCGCTTTCGCCTTACCTGTTGCGCAGCACGCTGCTCACCCACTTCACAGCCTGCTTCGATGTGCGCCGGAAGGACCTGGACTACGACATGATACGCCGCGTCCTGGGCCAATGGCGCCGCTACGCCCCGTGTTACTTCGGCGACTACTACCCGCTTACGCCCTACAGTCTCGACGCCTCGCAGTGGATCGCCTGGCAGTTTGACCTGCCCGAAAAAGGCGAGGGCGTGGTTCAGGCGTTTCGCCGCGACAAGAGCGTCTATGAGAGCGCCCGCTTCAAACTCGCGGGGCTTGACCCGGCGTCCCGGTACGTGGTCACCAACCTCGATTCCGGCGAGACCAGGACAGTTGGCGGCCGGGAACTCCTTGAGTCAGGTTTGCCTGTCTCCATCACGGAACGGCCCGCTGACGCGGTGTTGAGCTACAGCCGGCTTCAGTGACTGTCTTCCGGGTGGACGCTCCAGCGACCTCGCCCCGCGTCAATCCGACCGTTGCGCTATGGGCGGACAGGACCAAGAGCTGGCGCGCGGTGTGGATCGAGTCCGGGGGCGGAACCGCCGGGCCTCAGGCGGCAACTTGTTGCTGGAGCCGCTTGCGCGTGTAGGGAATCAAGCCGCCGGCATCAATAATGACCTGCCGGGACTTGGGCATCGGCTCCACGTTGAACTGCCTGCCGGTTGTCTTGTTCACCACGGCAGCAGAGGTCAACTCCAGTTCGTCGCCTTCGGCAGCTTCGATTTCGGGACAGACGACCATGCGCAGGCCGAGGTTGATGGCGTTCTGAAGGAAGATGCGCGCGAAGCTCCTGGCGATAATAATCAGCTCGTGCCCCTTCAAGCAGGACACCGCCTGCTCGCGCGAGGAGCCGCAGCCGAAGTTCTTGCCGCCGACCAGGATGCTGCCCCGTGAAACCTGCCTGGCTTTGAGCCGGGCGTTGAAAGCCGTCTCATCCGCAAACGCAAACTGAGGCGTTTCGGTGGGCAGCACGGTGGCCATGTAGCGGCCGGGGTAGATGACATCGGTCGAGACATCGTCGCCGACTTTGAAAACAA
>JAKLHG010000032.1 GCA_022710255.1 Candidatus Hydrogenedentota bacterium | reverse complement strand
AACGGCGAAGGTGTGCCTGGGGTCATACACGAAAGCGATGCCGCCGCTCATGCCCGCGCCGAAATTACGGCCCGTTTCCCCGAGTACGAGTACCCTGCCGCCAGTCATATATTCACAGCCATGTCGCCCGGCACCCTCCACCACCGCCCAGGCGCCGCTGTTGCGCACACAGAACCGCTCCCCGGCAATGCCCCGGAAGTAGGCCTCACCGGACGTGGCCCCATAAAGAGCCACATTCCCGACAATGATATTCTTTTCAGGAGCAATGGGACAGGAATCAGGCGGCTTGACAATAATCTTGCCGCCGGACAAGCCCTTGCCGCAATAGTCATTCGCTTCTCCTTCCACGGCCAGGGTGACCCCTGTGATGGCGAATGCGCCAAAACTCTGTCCCGCCTGCCCTTTGCAGTCGATCCACACGGTATCCTCGGGCAGGCTTCCGGTATACATACCCAGCTTATGCCGCCGTGTAAGTTCGCTGGATAGCATGGCGCCCACCGTGCGGTGTATGTTGCGGATGTTGATGGAGAAGCGGACGGGGGCCTTGCGGTCCAGTGCCGGTTTCGCTTTTTCCATAATAACGTGGTCCAAAGCCTTGTCTATACCGTGATCCTGCGTTTTTGTGCAGTACAGGGCTGAGTTTTCCCAGGGCGGCTCACAGTGCAGAATCCGCGAAAAGTCGAGGTACCGCGCCTTCCAATGCTCAGGAAGGGGATCGAATTCAAGCATGTCCGCACGGCCAACCATTTCATTCAGGGTGCGAAACCCCAACGCGGCCATAATACGCCGACACTCCTCGGCTACGAAGAAAAAGTAACGCACCACGTATTCGGGTTTTCCGCTGAATTTCTTGCGCAGCTCGGGGTCCTGGGTGGCCACGCCCACGGGACAGGTGTTCAGGTGGCACTTGCGCATCATAATGCAGCCGCTGACGATCAGAGGGGCTGTGGCAAAACCAAATTCTTCCGCGCCGAGCAGGGCCGCAACGGCAACATCACGCCCCGTCTTCAACTGACCGTCCACCTGGACGCGGATGCGGTCGCGCAAATCATTGGCGACAAGGGCCTGATGCGTTTCGGGAAGACCGAGTTCCCAGGGCAGGCCGGCGTGCTTGATGGAGCTCAGGGGAGACGCACCAGTGCCGCCGTCATGGCCGCTGATGAGCACCAGGTCTGCCTTGCCCTTGGACACGCCCGCCGCAATGGTGCCCACTCCGGCCTCCGAAACGAGTTTGACCGAGACCTTGGCATGCACATTGGCGTTTTTCAAATCATGAATCAGTTGGGCCAGATCTTCAATGGAGTAAATATCGTGATGCGGCGGCGGGGATATCAGTTCCACACCCGGGGTCGAATAGCGCACCTTCGCAATTTCTTCGAAGACCTTGTGCCCCGGCAGTTGGCCACCCTCACCCGGCTTGGCGCCCTGGGCCATCTTGATTTGAAGTTCATCAGCATTGACAAGGTATTCGTTGGTAACGCCAAACCGGCCGGACGCCACCTGCTTGATGGCGCTGCGGCGCAAGTCCCCGTTCACGTCGGGTTCAAAGCGATGGGGATCCTCACCGCCCTCGCCCGTGTTACTGCGCCCGCCGATGCGGTTCATGGCAACGGCCAGCGTTTCGTGAGCCTCGCGGCTGATGCTGCCGAAGGACATGGCGCCGGTGCAGAAGCGCTTCACGATTTCCGATGCAGGTTCCACTTCATCGAGGCGCACAGGCGTCCCCTGCTTAAATTTCAGCAGGCCGCGCAGGGTCGCGAAAGTGCGGTTGCGATCATTGACCGCCTCGGCGAACTTTTCGTACGTTTCGGCACTGTCCTGCCGGGTGGCATGCTGCAGCGCGGCGATAGTGTCGGGGTTCCACTGGTGAAACTCGCCCCGGCGCCGCCAGCGATACTGACCACCCGGGTCCAGGTAGGGCTGGTGTGAAGGCCTTTCCGGCCACGCCCCGGCATGGCGCATCAGTGTTTCACGGCCAACCTCGGCAAACCCGATACCGCTGATACGGGAAGCGGTCCCGGTAAAGCAACGGTCCATGACGGCGCCGCCCAACCCGATAGCCTCGAATATCTGGGCCGACCGATAACTGTGCTGCGTGGAAATGCCGATTTTGGACATGGTCTTGAGCATGCCCTTTTCAATCGCCTTGATATAGTTTTTAACCGCCTGGCCAGGGGTATTCTGCACTACCGTATTCGTATCAACCAGTTCCCCGACGGCTTCAAAGGCAAGCCAGGGATTCACCGCACCCGCACCGTAGCCGGTCAACAGGCAGAAATGCATAACCTCGCGAGCCTCCCCCGTTTCCACGATAAGCCCGCACAGGGAACGCTTGTGAACGCGGATAAGATGCTGATGCACTGCGCCCACCACCATCAGGGCCGGCAGCGGGGCTTGTGTTTCCGACACGCCCCGGTCGGACAGGATGATCAATGCACACTTTTCATCCACGGCCCTTTCCGCCTCGGCGCAAACACGGTCCAACGCCTTTTCCAGCGCAGCCGGTCCGTCCGCCGCCGGGAACAGCGTGGAAATCACCCGACTGCGTAGGTCTTTATGGTCAAGACCCTTGATGTAAGCCAGCTGTTCATTGGTAAGCACGGGGGAGGTCAGGAACAACTGCCGGCAGTCTTCGTGATTTTCCACGAGCAGATTGCGCTCGCGTCCGATGGTCGTCTTCAACGACATGACCAGCGCCTCGCGGATGGGATCAATGGGCGGGTTGGTCACCTGGGCAAAAACCTGCTTGAAATAGTTGTACAGCAATTGCGGCCGGCACGATAAAACAGCTAAGGGCGCATCATTGCCCATGGAACCCACCGGTTCCTTGCCGTCCCGGGCCATGGGTGCCAAGAGCAGTTCAATGTCCTCTTGGGTGTAGCCAAATACGATTTTAAGATCGTGAAGCGGTGCGGCTTCGTCCATGGTCACCGGCGGCAGATGGTCAGGCAGGCTTACACGGTTGTCCCGCAACCACGCACGGTAGGGTTCGCGCTTTTCAAAAGCGGACTTGATTTCCAAGTCCCCAATGATGCGCCCCGTCGCGGTATCCACCATGAACATGTGCCCCGGTTCCAGACGGCCCTTTCGGATAATGGTTTCAGAGGGCACATCGAGGACCCCCACTTCCGAAGCCATAATAAGCTGCCGGTCACGGGTGAGCCAGTAGCGGGACGGGCGCAGTCCGTTGCGGTCCAGCACGGCGCCAATACGCGTGCCATCGGTAAACGCCATGGATGCCGGACCGTCCCAGGGTTCTATCTTACATGCCATAAACTCGTAAAACGCCTTGCGCGCGTCGGACATGGTCTTGTGATTGTCCCAAGGCTCAGGAATCATCATGGCCATGGCAACCTCCATGGAATAGCCGGCACGTACCAGGAGTTCAAAGGCATTGTCGAAAATCGCCGAATCGCTGAAACCAGGCGTCAATACCGGCTTGATTTTTTGGAGATCCTCCCCGAACAGGCGGCTTGCAAACAGCGGTTCACGGGCGGCGAACATGTTGATGTTGCCACGCAGGGTGTTTATCTCACCGTTGTGCGCCAAGAAACGAAATGGCTGGGCAAGCGGCCAGGAAGGCAGCGTATTGGTGCTGTACCGCTGGTGGATAAGCGCTATCGCCGACTGGAACAGCGGGTCGCGCGTGTCCAGATAATATCGGTCGACCGCTTCAGGAAGCATCAAGCCTTTGTACACAATGGTACGCGCGGACATGCTCGCCGCGTAATAGGTATCCGCTCCGGGCAGGTTCATACCGCGAATGGCAATGGAGGAAGACTTGCGGATGACATACAATTTGCGCTCGAAAGCGTCCGCATCGAGCGCATTGGACGCCTTGATGAACACCTGGCGAATCACGGGTTCGTTACTCCGGGCCAGCCAGCCAATCGCCTCAACATCACGCGGTACGTCCCGCCAGCCCAACAGCGTCTGTCCTTCATTCTCAACCATGCTGGTGATACAGGCCTCGGCAGCGGCGCGCGTTTGCGCGTCCCGGGGCAGGAACAGCATACCGACCCCGTAGCGTCCGGGTTCAGGAAGGTCAAAGCCCAGTTTTTCCGCCTCCCGGGCAAAAAAGAGATGAGGCAGCTGCAGCAGCATGCCGCAACCATCTCCGGTTTCCGGGTCGCAACCACATGCGCCGCGATGAGTCAGGTTATATAAAATTTTGAACCCGTTCACCACAAGCTCGTGGCTCTGACGCCCGTCGATGTTACAAAGAAAGCCGATGCCGCAGGCATCATGCTCATGTTCTGCCGCATAGAGTCCGAGCCGGGCAAGACGGTTCAGGGAAAAGTTGCTTTCCACGTATTACTTCCTTACTGGTTTTCCCGCGCCGGCAGCCTTGGTACCTGATGAAGCGTTTGCGCAACTGATTGAATTACACATCGTAACAAAAACTGTTTTTCTTGAATTTCGGGGGAAATTCCCTGAAAAAGATTACCAAGCGCACCGGCGAAGTGACTGAGGACTGACATTCCATCAGGTATGATAAACAAAGGAATGCTCTAAATGCAACTTTTTAGTTCGCATGAAGAACATCCCGAATACCCCCGTAATAAAGGGCGATATTTGAAATGCGTTCAGAGGGCGCCCACGATTCTGTTAAAACTGATACCCACCAATCTGTAGGTTTTTTGCCGTATATTTTTTCATAATATTTGATTTTTTTGATATAAAATAAGAAACGCTGACCTCAAAAAAAAATAATGCAAAAATGAAGATTCTGCCCAAGAAAACGGTAAGGGACAGGTAGGACCGAAAGGCGCAATGGGGATGTGGATTGCTTTCCTGAACATGAAAGCGTTAAAAGTCCCGGGCGACACTGCGCGACCTGAGCCTTCATGCAAGACAGATTCGCCCCCCGATCTCGAAACCCGTCTTACTTCCTCCACGCATGCAGGTCGCCACTACCGTGAAAGAAGGTCAACCACTTTCGCTGCCCGGTTTACCACGCCGCAATATATCCGCAAGCCGCTTGCGTTCGTGAAAAAAATGATAGTAAAGAAATACCATGGGCAGAATGAAAAACAGAAGGGGCTTGATGGTAGCATAATAGCGAGTTAGAAAAACAAAGTCCACTTCACTGATATTGTGTTTGGCAATTTCATACTGTCCCCAAATATAGAGATGCCAGAGGATCGGTCCAAGGGGCAACAGCAGGGCCACCAACCATGCAACACGATTATTGATAAAGCACTTTACTGCGGCGACGAAATAGGCCAGAGCGATACTGAACATGATGACATAATACGCCCGAAATTCCAGTATAAGCAGCAAGCGTATGAAGTAATACCCATAATAAAGCAGCAAGGTCATCGACCATGCCAACTGCAACCGCTTCAGGCCCTCAAGGGTTAAAAGCCTTTCGATGTTTTCGACCGGTCGCCATCCCTCCCCTTTTGCAAACAATATTTGAAGAAAGACCTTTCGGTTGCGGAAGAGGCCATAGTAGATGGCCAAGGGGGGCAAAACAAATACCAACGCATAAATCAACACGATGAATATGGTTGCGGGCGAATCCAGATACTTTTCATTTCCGGCCAAAAACAACACGATATTTAGAACCACCCCGGGCAGGTATAGGAGCAAGTATATGGCAGGAATCGGCAATGAAATCCACCAGGCAATGCGGTTGTTGTATTGACCGAGGAACGCCGCCCCCACGTAGACCATGGCAACTATCGTTAATACCGAGTGGATATAAGAAAGATTGCCATCTCTGACAAAACTGACCATACTCGCCACGCCAAAAATTATAAGCAACAGGAATGACCATACAATCTGTAATGCCTTCACCCCTTTCAGCATTTCGAACCTCCAATACCCCCAGCCGGGGCGGTAACAAGTTTATTCGTTCCGTTCTATTGTAACGGCATAAGGCATTTCCACTACCTTCAGACTTCCTGAACTCGTCGGAATATACAATGGCACTTTTTTTGAAAACACCTAGACTGAGTAAAGAAGGGACTGACTGCCAAATAGCCCCTGAGTACAGCGTATAATCCTGTTTTCATGCTTGCTATTTGGTAGTCTGTCCCTTCTTTACGGTCTTTTGCATCAAACTTTTGTGCCATACTGTTTTCCGAAAAACCACGTCAAAACCCTGTCGAGGTCAGGAAGTCTGATCTTACAGGCCTCACTCTTGCCGAAATGTACAACGGGGATATTTACGCTCATTTACACCTGTCCGTGCAACAATCATCACGGTCGGCTCATCCGGCATATGCCAAGGCCGATGGATGAATGCGCCTTTCACTGACTTGTATTATTATACAGCTGTCCGCAGTGTAATACTTCCTGTCATTCTCCCGGAAAACTTACGGGGAGGGCATATGGCAGTCCGGTGCTATCCCACTGCATAGGCAAAAAAAAGATTCCCCCTATGTTACAAAGACAGGGTATAATAGTGGTGTAATGCCTGTGGGGAGTTTTTTTTCGTTGATCCGGCATAATTTCCCAGGGGCCTCACTGAAAAACCGTTTTTTTACAAAACAAGGAGTATCCACAATGAAAAAGTATGGTGCGGAGTTTTTTGGTACGTTCTGGCTGGTGCTGGGAGGATGCGGCAGTGCGGTGCTCGCCTGTGCCTTCCCCGATGTGGGCATAGGTCTGCTGGGCGTTTCCCTGGCCTTCGGCTTGACCGTGTTAACCATGGCCTATGCCATTGGCCACATATCGGGTTGCCACCTTAATCCGGCGGTGTCGGTCGGCCTGTTGGTGGGCGGGCGGTTTTCCGCCAAGGATCTGATCCCTTACGTTATCGCCCAGGTACTGGGCGCCATTGCCGCCGGCGGTGTTTTGTATGTCATCGCCACAGGCAAGGCCGGGTTTGACGCGTCCACCGGATTCGCCTCCAACGGTTTCGGCGAACACTCGCCGGGCGGATACACTATGATTGCCGCCCTGGTTACGGAAGTCGTCATGACCGCCATGTTCCTTATTGTCATTCTCGGCGCCACGGATGCCCGCGCCCCGCAGGGCTTCGCCCCCATCGCCATCGGCCTGTGCCTGACCCTGATTCACCTAATCAGTATCCCGGTGACCAACACCTCCGTCAACCCCGCGCGTAGCACGGGCGTGGCACTTTTCCAGGGTTCGTGGGCCATCGAACAGTTGTGGTTGTTCTGGGCAGCCCCCATCGCAGGTGCCATTATCGGTGCCCTCATTTACCGTGTCATCGGTTGTACCGGCACGTGCAAGAACGAGGCGTAAGGTATTCACTCTGACATCTGACGGCGGATGATGCAAAGATGGATTCTTTGCCATCCAGTGTCTCCATATACCTCTATACATAACACCGCATTCCACAGGGGGTTATCCCGTGGAATGCGGTGTTTATTTTGCCGTTTTCTTTGCGTATTCGACCCTATCGGCAACACGATTGAATTCAAGAAAGAATAAAAAGCATAATTATTCTGAACAAGAAACGATGAACACAAGGAGTTTGAAGTGAAGCGGTACAAAGCCAGACAGCATACGGTAGTTGTAATAGCCTGCCTCGCCTGGACAGGCTTGATTGCCACCGCGCCGTTATCCGCCGCACCGGAGGAATATGCGAGCGTGGAAAAACTGCCGGACCCTTTCCGGTTTCTGGACGGTTCGCGTGTCACGTCAGAAGAGGATTGGCCGCGCCGGCGCAGAGAAATGCTGGAACTTGTCCTTGAAATCCAATACGGGCACCTTCCGGAGGCGCCGGGGAACGTTAAACTGGAACGGATTATCCAGGAAAAGGAGATAAACGACGGTGTCACACGGCTTGAAAAGCATATCCTCACCATGGGGCCCCAAGGCAAGATAAGCGCCCAGTTGGACCTGTATTTCCCATTGAGCACAGAAAGGCCCTGCCCCGTTATTCTGAACATAGGCCGGGATTGTCCCATAACTCGCGAAATGAATGAACGGGGCTTTATTTTCGCTGGTTTCGGCCCGGAACGATTTGACCGTTCCGAAGAGGGAAAACCAGAACCCGGTGCAGTGGAGCGCGCATACCCGGAGGTGGACGGCGGTACGCTGGCGGCCTGGGCATGGGGCGCTTCCCGTATGCTGGATTACTTACTCAGCCTGCCGGAAGTGGACGACGAGAAAGTCGTTGTTACCGGGCATTCCCGCTGCGGGAAGGCGGCACTGCTGGCAGGCGCGGTGGATGAACGGTTTGCCATCGTCAATCCGAACGGTTCCGGATGCGGCGGTGCCGGCCTCTATCGCATCCAGGCACCGGGCAGTGAAGACCTGGAAGCGATCACCCGGCCGGAACGGTTCCAGGAGTGGTTTCACAAGGATTTCCGTAACTTCGCGGGAAAGGAGGCGCATCTGCCTTTCGATCAACATTTCATGCGCGCCCTGGTGGCGCCCCGGCCCGTGTTGAGCACCGATGCGACGGAGGATTTCTGGGCCAACCCTCTGGGCACACAACTCGGTTACCTGGCGGCGCAGCCGGTGTATGATTTTCTGGGGGTACCGGAGCATAATAGCCTGCATTTCAGGCCCGGCAGACACGACCATACCGATACGGATTTCCGTGCACTGCTGGATTACGCGGAATGGCAGTTCTTTGGGAAGAAACCCGAAATCGCGTTCAATAAACTGCCTTTCCCCGGCGAGATGGCGGACGTGGTTTGTACTGCGCCGAAGTAACGTCATTTAACAACAGGCAATAATCTCAGGCATACTGTATTTGCAATGAAGAAGCGACAGCATCAGAAAGGATTCTCCAATGGGCACACCATCACTAAACAGGCGTGAGTTTATGAAGCGCGGCATCGCCGTCTCAGCGGTATTTGGCATTCCAACCATTGTGCCGGGCTCGGTGTTCGGCGAAAATGCTCCGAGCAATCGTGTGAATGTCGGCCTTGTCGGTTGCGGTAACATCGGCAATTACCACAAGAACTGGCTCAAGCAATACCCGGACACCCGCATTATCGCCGTCGCCGATGCCTACAAATCGCGGCGGGTTGCCATGGCCGAAGAGATGAACAAGCACTATGAATCCGCGGACACGACAAAAGTATACGATGATTTCCGGGAGGTGATTGCCCATCCGGAAGTCGACGCCATATTCATAGGCGCCCATGACAACTGGCACACCCCGATGGCGATTGCGGCGGCCCGGGCGGGCAAGGACATTTACTGTCAGAAACCGCTCACCCTGGACCTGGAACATGCCAAGCTGCTCCGGCAAGCCGTGGCTGAAAACAGCAGGATTTTTCAGTTTGGCACCCAGTATCGCTCCGAATCCCTGTACCCCAAAATGGTGGAACTGGTGCGTAATGGCTATATTGGAGAAGTGCAACGGATTGACGTGTGGAGCCGGAATGTATTGAATGATACCAACCAGTACCATGTGGCGCCCTACGGCTCCACGGAGGAAATCCCTGTGCCGGAAGACCTGGATTTCAATGTCTGGCAGGGCCCGTCGCCCATGGTGCCATATACAGCCGACCGGTGCACCCCCTGGGGCGGCTATCATTGTCCGGAGACGTCTCTGGGCTTTGTGGCGGGTTGCGCTATTCATCCCCTGGGCGTCGCGCAGTGGGGCAACCGGTCCGACCATACCAGCCCCATACGGTATGAGGGCACCGGCAAGGTGTCCGCCGAGGGCATCTTCAGGACACTGGAACGCTGGGATATCCTGTGCGATTATGAGAACGGTGTAAAACTGCACATGATGGACATGCAGACGGCTACAGACGTAGTGAAAACGTATTATCCAAAATTGCGCAACGGAGACGGTGTAGTATTTCATGGCACCGAAGGCTGGATAGGGGATTTTAATTTCGGGACCTTCTATGCGAGCAACCAAAATTTATGGAAAGAGGAACTGAAACCGGACGATGAGCGGGTATACAAGTCGGACGGTCATGTGCGCAATTTCATCGATTGTGTCAAGTCGAGAAAAGAGACGGTATGCCCGGTGGAAATGGCAATCCGTTGCGACACCATCGCGCATATGGTGAATGTGACGGCCCGGACCGGGCGGGTGATCAACTGGGATCCCAAAGCCGAACAAATTGTGGGTGACGATGACGCGGCAAAAATGCTTGCCCGTTCCTGCCGCGAGGAATGGAAGATCTGGTAATGTTTGCACGGACTTTATCCCGCCCGGCAACAGCATGGAAGTCCGATTATCGGTCAGGGCCAGCGGAAAAGTATAATAACGCGTCCGTGCCTTGTGGCCCCATCAAGCCTTAAAAATAAGTAACATGGCAGAGACCAAATACTTCGTCATTGCCAGCGGAGCAAAGCGATGACGTGTGGCTGGGTTCCGGGCAAAGCCCGCGTTCCCAAAAACCCGAGAAGGAGCGTGTACTATGAAACGTAGAAGTTTTCTGACTGCCGCAGCGGCAGGCGCCGGTACCTTGGCGGTGGCACCGGGCAGACTCGCCATCGGGGCGGTACCGGAAGGCCGTCCTTTCGCCAACCTGCCTTTGAAGGTGGCATGCAGTTATGGATGGCTTAAAGACTGCCTGCCCGAGGGAAGTTCCCCGTTGGATATTTTCAAACTGGCGGCCGAATGGGGTTTCCCCGCCGTGGAAAACCTGGGCGCAGGCGAGGACAAGGACAATTACAGTCAGTTTGTGGAAGCCACCAATGCGACCGGTGTCAAGTGGACCTGCATTTCGGGCGCGGGACGCATTACCCAGGGGGAAATGCTTGATGTGTCCCAGCATGACCGCCTGGAAGAGCAGTGCAAAACCGCCATGGAACAGGCCAAAGGACTGGGGTGCAACTGTATCATCGGCCTTACGGGTGAAACGAGTTCAAAACGTACCCTCACCTATGATAAGTGCGCCCAGAATGTGATTACATTTCTTCGCCGCATCAAGGGGCTCCTCGAAGAAAACGGTATCCTCATGGTACTGGAGACGCTCAACCAGTTGCAGGACCACCAAAACTTCTGGCTGGCAACCACAGACCAGGCCCAGTTGATCATACAGGCGGTGGACAGCCCGAACATCAAACAGTTATTCGATATCTATCACCAGCAGATAACCGAGGGCAACATCATTCGCAATCTCTGCAACAACATTGACGGTATCGGCCATATCCATATCGGCGACAATCCGGGGCGAAAACAACCCGGTACGGGCGAAATCAATTACCCCAACGTGTTCAAAGCGCTGGCCAAAACCAATTACAGCGGATACGTGGCGGTCGAATGCGGGTATACCGACACCGCCGAAAGCGCCATCCGCGACCTGCTCAAATGCTTTGAAGGCTGGGCATAACCTGTTTTTTAAAAAACTTTCAGGGGTTACCTGGCGGTTCAGAGTTTTGTGTACCTGAGTTAAAAGAACAACGTGGAGTTGCCTTGTTCGTAGTGGCTGTCGGACTTTGTCGAACTGCGTCTGACGAGGTCCGACAGCGTTTTTTTTCCTGGGACACCCCGCCAATGGGAGGCCGGGATTCTTCCCTACGGCTTCTTTACTTCGCGCTCGAAGCCCCGCATGCGCGCCAGCAATTCCTTTACCAGTTTCGGGTGGGTTTCGGCCACATTATAGAGTTCACGCGGGTCACAGCCCAGATGAAACAGTTCGATCTCAGCATCCTCATTTTCGCGGCGCAGTTTCCAGTTACCTTGACGCACTGCTTCAAGACGTTCGCCCCGGAAATAATAAAAGCATTTGTGGGGCGAGTCTGCCTCGCCGCGCAACAGCGGCAGGATGTCTTTCCCGTCCAGGGTGCGATCCTGTGGTGGAGTGACCCCGGCAATGCCTGCCAACGTCGGCAGGATATCCATGGTGGACGCAACCTGGGCGTTTCGCGTGCCGGCGGGGATATGGCCCGGCCAGCAGGCAATCATGGGTACGCGCATGCCCCCTTCCCAGGTGGAGCCTTTGGCCCCGCGCAAAGGCCCGGGTGACCCGCCGTGCCAGCGTTCAACGTTTTCGTTCAGCATACGGTCGGGCAGGTCCAGCCAGGGGCCGTTGTCGCTGGTGAACATAATAAGCGTATTGTCCGACACCCCTTTTTTGGCAAGCGCCTCCCGGATACATCCGACGCTCCAGTCAATCGTTTCAATGACGTCGCCGTAGAGCCCCCCGTCAGATTTCCCCTCGAATTGTTCCGAGGTACTGACGGGAAGATGGGGCATGCTGTGGGCCAGGTACAGGAAAAACGGCGCTTCGTCCCCGGCCTCGATGAAGTTCACCGCTTCTTCGGTATAGCGCTCGGTTAAGGTGTTTTGGTTCACCGGGTATTCAACGGGTTCCGTATCCCGGTATAGTTTCAGCGGCTCGTCCGTCTGCATGAAAGGGTTGCGCATGTCGTTGCTGTAGGGCAGGCCGTACCAGGCATCAAAGCCGCGGCCCGTGGGCAGTACTTCCGGGCGCTGGTGGCCCAAGTGCCATTTGCCCACCGCCATGGTGCGGTAGCCCCGGCTTTTGAGCAGGTTCGCAATGGTAAGTTCCGATTCCGGCAGGTGCTTGTCGCTACCCGGCCCCGTGTTGCCAGGCATGCCGCACCGCACAGGGTAACGCCCGGTCAACAGGGCCGCACGTGACGGAGAGCAGACCGGCGCGGCGGAATAAAATGAGGTCAGACGCACACCGTCCCGTGCCATCTGGTCCAGATGAGGCGTTTTAATCAGAGGATGCCCGTAACAACCGAGGTCGCCATAGCCCATGTCGTCCGCGAAGATGAGAACAATATTCGGGAAAGGCTTATCACCCGTTTCCGGTCGTGCCGAGAACGGAAAGGCCGCCGCACCCGCAACGGCACCTAGGAGTTCCAGAAAGATCCTTCGGTCTAGTGGTGTATTTTTCACGGTAGTGCTCTCCCAGGGGATTGTATTAAGATGTTACCAGAAAATCTTGAATATAACCATGTTTCGCCAACGTACATAGGGGGTCTGTAAAACTTGCAGGACAGGTGGGAAGCGTATGACATGCAAAAATTTCTTGATTGATTTGTACCCACTGTCCTTATAGAACGCCGTTTGTGCCTGATACCAACCTACTGAATTTTGTTTAGCGATAGTGAAGCAAAATTCGCGTTTTGCGTTTTTTGTTTGGCGCGATAATTTCAATGCGCGCTTGAAGCCGCCTATGGGAATTTGCTCCAATGATTATGACAGAAGCCACGGGCGTTGCCATATCTGTCCTGGAAGAAGCCCGAGATAGATTAGAGACAGTAATCGGTGGGCTCGGAGAGTATTCCCCGGCATCCCCGTTGCCACAAAGGAGAACAGCCATGTTGATGCGTACACGGTATGACTTGATTTTGCTGTCGGTACTGTCTGCCGCCGTCCTTTTTAGCGGTTGCCCGGCATTTGGACAAGGGTATGACAAAGAGAAATACGAACCCGACTGGGAATCGCTGCAGCAGTATGAAGTTCCCAGATGGTATCTGGATGCCAAATTCGGCATTTTCATTCACTGGGGGGTGTACGCGGTACCCGCCTTCGGCAATGAATGGTATCCGCGCAATATGTACCGGGAGGGTTCCCACGAATATCAGCATCATGTGGAAACATATGGGCCTCAAGCGCAGTTCGGGTACAAGGACTTCATTCCCCTGTTTAAAGGGGAAAACTATAACCCAAAAGAATGGGCGGCGTTATTCAAACAGGCAGGGGCGCGGTATGTGGTGCCCGTTGCGGAACATCACGACGGCTTTCAGCTGTATGACAGTCAAATCGGAGAATACAACTCGGTCAAGATGGGGCCAAAACGGGACATTGTAGGCGAACTTGCGGCTGCGGTGCGGGACGAGGGGTTGATAGTGGGCGTATCCTCACATCGTGCGGAACACTGGTGGTTCTTTGACGGCGGTATGCAATTCGATTCCGATGTGCGCGCGGGAACCTGGAATGCCTTGTACGGCCCTGCCCAACCGGAGAAAGGGGCGCCTCCCGATAAAGCCTTTCTTGAAGACTGGCTGGCGCGCTGCAAGGAACTTGTGGACAAGTATCAGCCCCAGGTGTTCTGGTTTGACTGGTGGATTGAACAGCCGGTCTTTGAGCCCTATCGTCAGCAGTTTGCCGCCTATTACTATAACCGCGGCCTGGAATGGGATAAGGGAGTCGTCATCAACTATAAAAACGCGTCTTTCCCGGACAAGGCGGCCGTGTTGGACGTCGAACGGGGTACACTAGACCATACACGGGATCAGTTCTGGCAGACGGACACCTCCGCAAGTATCCGGTCTTGGGGCTATATTGAAAACGATACC
>JAKLHG010000319.1 GCA_022710255.1 Candidatus Hydrogenedentota bacterium | reverse complement strand
AATTGGCGCGGATGCGCAGGTTGCCGCCGATTTCGACATTCTGCAGCTCGGCACCAGCGATGCCAGCCAATGTCGCGATCATAGCGACCGCAAGCAGTGTTCTAAAACTCATGTGTAACATCTCCTAAAAAAAAGTTGGTCTTCACCGCATCGGCTTATTAACACGAACCACATATTATGGCCGCATTTGTATTATCCCTACAAAGGAAATACCGTCGATGCATTAACGTATTGTAAATCCGCGTTCTGGCGCAACAAGCGTTCATTGACGTTCGTTTCTGTCATCCCTCCTTTCGGCTTATGAGTATGCGCCTTACGCAATACGATATCATGAGATTAAACTTTGTAAATACATTCCTTGCGGAGGCATTCCCTACTTTTCAGGGAGGATTCCTCCACCAACAATAGCGCGAGTATAGCATAAAGGAATCTCAATGTCAAGCGTTTTTTTTGGATAGGTTGTATTTATATTTTCGTTTGCCAAATTTTTATACCATATATAGGCTTTTCCCGTCTTCCCTTAAACAGGGTTCTTAAAACGTCACCGACCGTCCCTTGATTTATGTCTATTACGCTTTATAAGAACCTCTTCACTATGGAACATGCGCAGGAAATATTCTTTCCGATTTATGGCGGCGGGAATCCTCTGGTTGCGTCCGCCTCTGAAATTTCGCTATGATAGTGTGGTATTCTTCCTAAACCAGGGCCAACGACACATCTTATGGGGTCAAGTGTCCTTCTGACCGGAAGATATCGAGTCCCAATTGTTAAACTCTTTTGGAACAAGGGTATAACACGAAAGCGTCCTATAGATATAGGGGGAAATTCGATTCTGTGAGCAAACCTTATAACAAAAGGAAATGCAGATGTCTTTATTATGGATGTTACCCTCTCCCCGGATTGTCCCTCCTTTGGAACCTTCTTTCAGACCTCCGGTCCTTGCAAACCGTACATTTTCCGGCGCGGTAAAGGCCTCCGGCGGCGGAGTGCCCCTTATTCTGGCCTTGGAACGGGGCGATGGTTCAGTGTCCTGTTTTGAGACCCGGGTATTTGACGAGGAACATCCGCAGAGTGCATCAAATACCTTCTACACAGAGCGCTTATTGAAATTTTTGCTCTGGCAACGCGGCGCATGCCGCGTTCATGTGGGCGGTCCGCGTTCCGTGGGCGCCTATCTACAGAAATTTTATCAACCAAACGGATTACGTGAATTTGATTATCGGTTCATGGGTGAATCCGTTTATGAAAAGCCTTTCAGCGTGGTTTCTTGCGCTGCGGAAGATGTCCCCGTCGAAAAGGAATCTTCCGTGCCCTTGGGCCGACACCTGGAAGGTTGCCGCATCGGCTTTGACCTGGGTGCCTCCGACCGCAAGGCAAGCGCCGTTATTGACGGTGAGGCCGTCTACAGCGAAGAAGTAGTCTGGGAGCCAGCGAAGCATACCGATCCTTCCTATCATTTTTATGAAGTCATGACGGGTATCAAGACTGCGGCATCCAAAATGCCGCGTCTGGACGCCATCGGCGGCAGCGCCGCCGGCGTTTATGTAAACAACCGGGCCATGGTCGCCTCCCTTTTCCGGGGGGTACCCAAGGACCGGTTTCATGAGGTTCATGACCTGTTTCTACGCATCGGCCGCGAGATGGGTGTTCCCCTGACCATTGTGAATGATGGCGAAGTGACCGCGCTGGCCGGTTCCATGTCGCTGGGGGACAATGGCGTCCTCGGGGTGGCGTTAGGCAGCAGCGAAGCGGGCGGGTATGTTAACCTGGAAGGCAATATCACGGGATGGCTGAACGAACTGGCCTTCTGTCCCGTGGATTACAATCCCGAAGCAACCGTGGAAGACTGGTCGCATGATTATGGTGTAGGCGCTTCCTATTTCTCCCAGCAATGCGTCTTCCGTCTCGCTCCCAAGGTGGGTATTGAACTCCCACAGGAGGTAACGCTGGCGGAGAAGCTCAAACTGGTGCAGGACAAGTTGGAGTCGGGCGATAAAAATGCGCGCGCCATATGGGAGACCATGGGGGTGTTCCTGGGCTATACCCTGGCCCATTATGCGGATTTCTATGAAATCAAGCATGCACTCATCCTGGGGCGCTGCACATCTGGTATCGGCGGCGACCTGTTGCTCGAAGGAGCAACCTCAGTACTCCGGAAGGAATTTCCGGAAGTCGCGGAACGCATGCGCATCCAGCTCCCGGATGAGAAAAGCCGGCGTGTCGGCCAGTCCATTGCCGCCGCCAGTTTGCCTGTACTTCAGTAACTCTTTCGCCGATAAGGATTCTTTGCCATGAAAGGACCAGTCTTCTGAAAGAGGAAATTTCAGCAGATAAACCTGTTTCCGTGGTTTATTTATCCCTGGGCAGCAACTTGGGCGATCGTGAACAAATGCTTCGGCAGGCAGTAGCCACACTTAATGACTTATCACAGGTTCGGGTATTAAGAAGCTCTTCAATTTATGAGACAGAACCGTGGGACTTGACCCCGCAGCCAAAATTCCTTAATATAATGGTGGAGATTGAGACGGCTCTGGAGCCGCTTGAACTCTTGAATACCGTGAAAACCGTGGAACAGCAGCTCGGACGTAGAGCCGTCCGGCGCTGGGGTCCCCGGTGTATTGATATCGATTTAGTTCTATGGGGCGCAAAAGTGATGCGCACCTCCGCCCTGACGTTGCCTCATGAACGGTTTCGGGAACGGGCATTTGTTTTGACGCCTTTCGCGGAGCTGGCACCAGAGGCGGTCGACCCGGAAACGGGACTGACCGTAGCCGTACTTGCAGGACGGCTTGACGCGACAGGGTTGATACGCTTCGCAGCCCCCATAGGCTCTTGAACCGCTCCGCTTGGAGCCCAACAGGGACCGGGACGGATTCGTCACGGTTCGAGAAAGCGAGTATTATGCCTGTAAGTGCTGTCACCTTCCGTGAACGCAAAGAACGGGGCGAGAAAATCGCCGTATTGACGGCCTATGATTTTCCCATGGCCGCGCTGATGGACGAGGCGGGTGTGGATGCCATTCTTGTGGGGGACTCCCTTGGTAACGTCGTAGCGGGACAGGATAACACCTTGGGTGTGACCATGGACATGATGCTATACCATGTCAAGATGGTACGGGCGGGGGTCAAACACGCTCTGCTTATCGCCGACATGCCCTTTCTCTCTTACCAGATCAATATGACCGAGGCCGTCCGCAATGCGGGACGGTTGGTGGCCGAGGGTGGCGCCCAGGCCGTCAAACTCGAAGGCCCCGTCTCCAGATTCGGCGATGTCATCGGCGCCATTCAGCGCGCCAGCATCCCTGTGATGGGCCATATCGGACTTACCCCGCAGTCCATCCACCAAATCGGCGGCTATAAAGTGCAAGGAAGGGGCGAAGTTGCCGCGCGGCGCCTGCGCGAGGATGCGATTCAACTCCAGGAGGCCGGCTGCTTTGCTGTTGTGCTGGAATGTGTGCCCGCGCCCCTCGCCACGGAGATTTCCCAAAGCCTTTCCATACCCACCATTGGTATCGGCGCGGGACCCGGGTGCGACGGCCAGGTCCTGGTCTGCCATGACCTGCTGGGCTGGGGCAGGGCCCGCTTTACCAAGACCTACGCTGATGCGCGAGGAATGATGCGCGGCGCCTTTGAAGAATATATACGTGAAGTCAAGGAAAACAGTTTTCCAGGGCCGGAGCAGTGTTACGAATGAAACGGATTCAACATGCCGATTCCATGCGATCCTGGGCGGAGGAACAACGAAGTCTTCACAAGACTATCGGGTTTGTGCCGACTATGGGCGCCCTGCATGCGGGCCACCTCAGCCTGGCCGACGCAGCGGTCCGGGATAACGACCTTGGCGTGGCAAGCATATTTGTAAACCCAACGCAATTTTCGCCCCACGAAGATTTTAATCAATATCCCCGTCCCCTGGAAAAAGATCTGGCCAAACTGGAAGCGGCGGGTATTGCTGCGGTCTATATGCCCACAGTTGTCGCGATGTACCCCCGGGATTACTCCACCTATGTCAATGTGGACAACGTGAGCGAGGGCTTGTGCGGCGGGAGCCGCCCCCATTTCTTCCGGGGCGTTGCCACGGTTGTCACAAAACTATTTAATGCGGTAAAACCGCATCGCGCCTATTTTGGTCAAAAAGACGCGCAACAATGCGCCGTCATTAAACGCATGGTACGCGACCTGGACATGGGCATTGAAATTGTGGAGATGCCCATCGTACGCGAGCCGGACGGACTCGCGATGAGTTCCCGTAACGCTTATCTGACCAGCGAAGACCGAAAGCGCGCCTTGTGCCTCTCCCGGGCGTTGTTTGACGCTGAAAAGAAACTGAAAAAGGGCGAACGTGACGGAGAAGTTTTAATGCGTGGTATACGCGATACCATGCGTGACGTGGAAATCGACTATGTTGCTCTGGTCGATGCGGAAACCATGCAGCCGGTACGGGAAACCATACGTCCCGTGGTTCTGGCTGTGGCAGCCTTCCTGCCTACGGCGCGATTGATCGACAATATCAAGTTTGATCCGAACACCGATGATGCCGGTTCTCAAAGAGGTTCCGGGCGCTAGAGGAGACCCCTAATCCATGCTGCTGACAATGATGAAGAGTAAAATTCACCGGGCAACCATCACCCAGGCTGATCTTAATTACCAGGGAAGCCTCACCTTGGACCGTGATTTAATGGACGCCGCCCACATGACGGAATATGAGCAGGTGCATGTGTTGAATATCAATACGGGCGACCGTTTCGTAACCTATATCATCGGGGGAGAACGGGGCAGCGGGACCGTGTGTCTTAACGGTGCGGCGGCTCGACTCGGCCATCCGGGTGACTTGATTATCGCCATCACCTACGCCCAAATGGATGCCGCTGAAGCAGCCTTACATAAGCCGATAATGGTACATGTGGACGAGAAGAACCACATCACGGAAATGACGTAAAGGATACCCGGCATTGGCTTCCCACCAGTCTGAAACGACGCGGTCGAATCTTGCTTTTTTCCTGCTGGGTATCTTTGTGACACTGTCCATTATTGGTGTTTTCTCCCTGGGCAGCAGGGTATTTTTCCACTGGCAGC
>JAKLHG010000318.1 GCA_022710255.1 Candidatus Hydrogenedentota bacterium | reverse complement strand
GCAGGTGGTCACGAATCCCAGAGTCTTCCGGATTGGTTGCCAGGAGAATCATCCTACCCGAAGGGTTGAATGCCCGAAATTCCTTGTAAAAGTCACGCAGGATATTCAGCGTGCGTTCCCATTCGCTATCATTCATCACGCCGGCGCTTTGCGCGTCCACATGGACCGTCTCTTTGCCGGATTGTTTGGCTTTGATGAACAGTGCACGACGCACTACCGTGGTATGATGCAGTACAAAACGATAGAGATGGGAATGGGCGCGCAGCCATGATTTTCCCGGAAAATTGCCCAACCCTTTTTCTTTGAAGACCATCTCCCCTTGGAGAAACTGGGTATCATCGGAGGGATCATTGCCGCAGAAGGCCAGCACAAGAATGTCGGGATCAAAAATATCGAAGTGGTCACGGGCGAAACGGGTTTCCTGAACCGTGCCCCAACCGGGCACGCCGGCGTTGAACAAACAATACCGGCTGTCCTTCCCCTCAAGCAATGCCGCCAGACGCGTGTCAAAACGGTCCTCCACGTTAATACCATAGCCGAAAATAAAGGAATCGCCCAGCATAAGGATGTTGGTACAGGGATTTTCCGAGCCAGTGTCCCATTCCCGGTCCCGCAGGCCGAAGGCATTTGTGCGCACATCCATAACAAACCCGGCGCCGGGATACGCCAGTTGCTGGTGATAGTTCTTTTTCAGGCGATAGGCGTAGCGTTCGTCTTCCTCGAACCAGCGGGGCGTCTCCTGTTGCGGCGCCAGCCACCGCACCAAGCATTCGCTGAGCGCGGCCGCCGCCAGGCAACCGAGCAAGAGCAAGATGATTGACGCCAGCACTTTTCCAGGCATGGGAACCAGACTCCCCTGTAATTGATTACCGCCTTCTTCTGGGCCCGCGCCGGGTTTGTCCGGGCCGTTTCCGCCGGGCGGAATTGCGCCTTGGTACCGCCCCGGGTTCCTCTTGAACCCTCTCCGCGCCACTATCCACGACCACTTGACGGGCCTTACTCACGGCCTTGTCCAGAGCGTCCTCCATGGTATTGAAACTTTCACAGCGGGGACACTTTGAAATTACAGCGGCGTTCTCGTCCAGATACAAGAATCCGCAGAAGGCACACCGCCACATGAACTGCTTTTCAAGAACCCGATATACATGCCTGGCGCGAAGCTCACTCAGCAGATACAACAGCAAGAACGCGGAAAGAATGAGCGCGCCATAGAGGAGCACGGCGGTAGTTAGCGTGATTTCTATCATAATCCGCCTCCCACCGCACTGATATACAATACCCCGGACTGCTCCGCAGACTCTGCCATGGCCTCCTGGGAATAGTCCTCCTCCCTGGTTTCCGACAGTGGCGCAAACCGATACTGCAACACGGTCATCTGGACTTCTTCCATCACACCCGAATCATCCAGCCGCGGGCTCCATACATTGACGACACGTCCGCCCGCATTCACCTTGAATACGATTTCCAGAGGCTGCGCAAGTTCGCCCGGAGCCACTTGCCATAATACTTTCATGGGCGGCGCGAAAAGCAGTTCCCGGTCCTGTGGCGGCCCGCTCCATTCAATATACGCTTCGAATCCCTCCGCCGGCCGATGCCGTAAAACGCGCCTCTCGACAGGTTCCACAACAACAGGCTTTTCTTCCTCTCCCGGCAGCGCGAGTTCGCGTAAGGTTCTGCCCAGACGCTGCAGTTCGCCGCCGAACCGCGCCCAACTGTCCGTGGGAACATAATCTTCAAAGACGCGGCCGCCGCCCTCTGCGGGTTCCGTCGCACCATACCGGATGCGCAGCCGTTCAAGTTCTGCAAATTCGATTACCGGCAGTTCCACATCGGGCACGTCTTCATACAAGGAGGCGCCCCCAAGCGCGAGAGCATCCGGTGCCGTGGCCGACGCATTCTCCACCATCGACGGAGCCTCCGATTCATCAACGGTAGAGACAATGCGCATCTCATAAAATTCAATCCTCTCCCGGGGAAGGACAAGCACAATCCGGAACACCGTAATCATGGACAGGTGCAAAAACAGGGAAACAAGGAGCGCAACCGTCATGCGCGAGCGCAAGCGCCCCAATAAGAAGGGTCCTCTGGACTTCTCCTCGCACCCCTTATTCCGGCCAGTGGAAGACATGGAACCGGAAAACCTCATGTCAGGGTGTTTCCGAAGGCTGAATGGCAGCGATACCGTAATGCTTGATGCCGACGCTGTTCGCGAATCCCAGGACTTTTACCAACCGCTCCGTGGGCACCCGCGCATCGGGACGGATCAGAACCAATGCCTCCGGGTCCGTATCACGCAACTCCGCCATGGAACGTGTAAGTTGAGTCCAGTTCGTAATGGGCACCTCGTTGATGTAGACTTCGCCGCCATCCTCCGGTCCGCCCGTCCCGTATACGAGGGTAATCGACATTTCCTTGTTATCCAGTTCGCTGGCACCCTCCGCTTCGGACAACTCCACGGGAACGGACGTATGCACGACAAAACTGGAGGTCAACATAAAGAATATGAGCAATTGAAAAACGACGTCGATTAGCGGCGTCGAATCAATCGTGGCATGAATTTTACGTTCACTGGTTCTCCTGAATTTCATAGGTCAAATCTCACGCTCCCCATGATGACGGGTCAGCAGTTCAATCAACTCGGAAGAGCTCATTTCCATTTCCAGTACCATGCCGTCCACACGGGTGACAAAATAGTTATAGATCACGATGATGGGAATGGCCACCGTCAATCCGGCCGCAGTCGTGATAAGGGCGTTGCCCACACCTTCGGCGAGATCGCTCGGCTTCACCTGTCCCCCTTTGAGTTGAATCTGGGCGAAGGCCTTGATGAGCCCCTGAACCGTGCCGAGCAATCCCAGCAATGGAGCGATGTTGGAGCAGGTTGCCAGGGCGGACAGGTACCGTTCCAGCCGCGGTATTTCGAACCGTCCCGCATCCTCCAGGGCCTCCCGGATATCCTCCTTGCTGCGGTTGTGTTTCAAAATGCCCGCTTTCATAATCCGCGCCACCGGCACCTGCGTCTCTTCACAAATTTCGATGGCTTCGCGAATGCGGTTCTGCCGCAGCATCTGCCGCATCACGTCCATGAATTCGCGGGTGTCGATGCTCGCGCGGCGCAACGCGAAGATGCGTTCAATGATGATGGCCAGCCCGATGACGGAACAGAGCATAATGGGCCACATCAGGATACCGCCCTTGATGATAATGTCGACCAGAAAATAATCGTCCATGTTAGACTCCTTCCACACCTTCGGGCACATCCTGGCTTACCAGGGTTCCCAAACCTTTATCGGTGAATACTTCGAGCAACATACTGTGAGGAACGCGGCCGTCAATAATATGCGTACGGCCTACACCCGCCGCAAGCGCCTTCAGGCAAGCGTCAATTTTGGGCACCATGCCCCCGGCGATAATACCCTGTTTCTTGAGCCGTTCGATATCATGGGAATGGACACGATGAATAAGAGACTCCGTATCGTTAACATCACGAAGCAATCCCGGGGTATCCGTTAAAAACACAAGTTTTTCCGCTTTCACAGCGGAAGCGACATCGCCCGCCGCCGTATCCGCGTTGACATTCCACGATCCGCCGTCGGCATCCGTGGCTATGGGCGCAATGACGGGAATAATTCCGCTCTGGCACAGAACATGAAGCACTTTCGGATTAACGGAGGTAATCTCGCCCACCTGCCCGATATCTTCACCGTCCTCGGAAGTGACTTTACGCGCGCATAGGAAGCGCCCATCTTTGCCGCACAGGCCGACGGCCTCGCCTCCGGCATTATTAAGCAGATTGACGATATCCTTGTTAACGGAGCCGGCCAGCATCATTTCGACCACTTCCATGGTCGCGCCGTCGGTAATACGCAACCCCTGGGCCGTAAACTTCGACGTAATACTCAGTTTTTTAAGCATGGCGTTGATGGCCGGCCCGCCGCCATGTACTACAATAGGATTCATGCCCACGTAACGCATCAGCACAATATCCTGGGCGGTACAGGCGCGTAACACGGGATCAAGCATGGCGGCGCCGCCGTATTTGATGACGACGGTCTTGCCGAAAAATTGCCGTATGTATGGCAGCGCCTCTATCAGTACAGCCGCCTTTTCAATAAATTTTTGCATCTGGTGGTTTCCCCGCCGAAGTTCAGGTGCGATAATCGGCATTTATAGTGACATACTCCACACTTAAATCGGAAGTCCAGAAGGTGGCGTGCCCCCCGCCGGAATTCAATTCAAGCCGCACGCGCAGTTCAGGCGCCCGCATACGCGCCTGTATTTCCGCCTCTTCATAGGACACGGGGCATCCCTGCAACAACACGCGAATGCCTTGAATATAAACATCCAGAAGCACTGGATCAAAAACAACGCCGGCATATCCCGCGGCGCAAGCGATACGGCCCCAATTGGCATCCTGCCCGTAAAAGGCGGTCTTGCACAGTTGGGAACGGGCGACACTGGCGGCAATCTGCCGCGCCGCAGCGTTGTCCGGAGCGCCGGTCACCTCGATTTCCACAAACTTGGTTGCACCTTCGCCATCGCGTACCAGCGCCTGTGCAAGTTCTCTGCAAAGTTCATTAAGCGCCTCTCCAAAGCGGGCATAGTCCGCGCCGCCCGGCACGATGGGAACCGTCTCCGAAGCGCCGTTCGCAAGGCAGAGCAAGGTATCGTTTGTGCTCATGTCATTATCCACGCAAATGCAGTTGAAGGACTGTTCCGCGGCGGCATACAGCAAATGCCGCAGGTCCGCCGGAGCGACAGCGGCGTCTGTGGTCAGAAAGCAGAGCATGGTCGCCATATTCGGCGCGATCATGCCCGCGCCTTTGGCAATGCCGCCCAGGCGCACCCTGCCCCCGCCGCAGGACACCTCAACAGCAAGTTCTTTGGGCTTGGTGTCCGTAGTCATAATCGCCCGCGCTGCATCCGGACTCCCGCCATCGCTCAGGGCGGCGACGCACGCACACACGCCCTTTTCCAGTCTGTCCATAGGCATCGGCACACCGATAACGCCCGTACTGCAGACACAAATTTCATCAGGAGGAAGTTTCAGCAGGGCTCCGGCAATAGCCGCGGTCTTCAGCACGTCCGCATAGCCGC
>JAKLHG010000317.1 GCA_022710255.1 Candidatus Hydrogenedentota bacterium | reverse complement strand
GACCGGCATCCGGGTACGCCATGTGGGCGCCGGGACCGGGGCGACCTTGAAGATCGCGACCGGGTGCGACATCGATCTGGTCATGGTGCATGCCAAGGCCATGGTGTTTGATTCCTCCCTGGCCATTACCGGATCGCCCAATCTGGACATGCGCAGCATCTATCTGAACTTCGAGATTGCCCTGTTTCATTACAGTCCGGTGGATATCGAACGGACGGAAACCTTTATCCGAGAACTGCAGCGCGCTTCCCATTTTATGCAGCCGGATATGGTGAGCAGGAGCCGCGCATGGGCGGAAAATTTTTGCAGGCTCCTCTCGCCGCTGTTATGATGGGCGGATGTGGCCAGGGAAAGGAGTTTCATGAGACCTTATGGGGTGCTTATTTGTTTCTTCGGGACAGTACTTATTCCGGTGATGTTGTCTCTTGATACCGCGGCGGAATCCTTCTCCTGCGACGTGTGTATCGTGGGCGGCGGCAGTGGCGGTTTCGGGGCGGCCCTGGCAGCCGCGCGGGCGGGGGCGGATGTGGTCTTGGTGGAACAAGAGTCCCGCCTTGGCGGCACCAGCACCTCTGCCTTTGTATCCAATTGGGAACCGGGGCCGGGATGTTCCTATGCGGAGGAAGTTTACGGACGTCTCGCGCAGGAAGTGAACGCCGTTGTCGTTGCGTCCCGTGTGCATACGTATCGCCCAGAAGAACCTTATGGCTTGTGTCTGGGAGACGGCCGTTTTTCCTATGCTGACACCCTGCAACGGGCCGGAAAGCCAGCCGAGGAACAGTGCAGTGTGGTCATGCGTCCGGAGGCCCTGGCGGCCGTCATGAAGGCCATGCTCGATGAGGCCGGTGTGCGCGTCTTTTTGGAAACCGTATTTCATAATGTGACGGTTTCAAGACGGCGTATCCGGGAGATTTCCTGTGTTTCCAAGTCCGGCGGGGATAGGCGCATTCAGGCAGAGGTGTTCATAGATGCCACGGGCGGCGCTGAGTTGTGCCGGAAGGCCGGGTGTGAAACCCTGCTGGGAGAAGAACCCCGCAGCCGTTTTAACGAACCGTCGGCGCCGGAAGAAGCCACCGCGTTTCTAAACGCTCTTTCCCTATGTTACCGCATTGTGAAAACGGATGTTTTGGAAATACCGCCCCCTGAAGTGTCCTCAGACGGATTTTCCAAGTCAGCGTTCATTTACGGCCTGAACATGGATGAACTGATAGTCAACACCTTGGACCTGGTTGCGGGGGAGACGCTTGTAAATAATGGTTACGAAGCGGCGCTGGCGTTGGCCGGGAAGCGCGCCGCCGGTCATTGGGCCTGGCTTCGGACATACCCGGCATTCCGGGATTATACCCTGAAGGATGTCGCGCCCATGCTGGGTATCCGTGAGAGTTATCGTGTTGTCACTGATTACATTCTGACGGAACAGGATGTGCGGGCCGGACTTGCGGGTCAGAATCACCCGGACCTGGTCGCGGTGGCGGACCATGCCTTGGACATACACGGCGGCAGTCAGGGCACCAAAGAATTGAAGGGCCCTTATGGTATTCCATACCGATGCCTGATTCCCAGGGACGCGGATAATCTGCTCGTGGCCTGCCGGGGTGCCGGGTTCAGCCACATTGCCGCGTCCAGTTGCCGGCTTTCACGGACCATAATGGCGCTGGGCCATGCGGCAGGACAAGCCGCCGCATGGGCCGCTGAAAAAGACGGCGATGTCCGGGCTGTCGACGTTTCACTCCTGGTTCAGGCCATGGGATTGCCCGGTGAAAAATTATAGAAATCCAAAAATGCCGGCGGCACAAACAGTGGACCGGCAGCAAAAGTTATGAAAGGAATCGTTATGAAAGAGAAAACAACCATGATTATCGCAGGGTTCCTCGCGCTGGTGCTCGCGCAGCCGGCCTTCGCCCAGGAAGTAAAGCTGGAAAAGATCGAGTGGACGGATATCTGGGTGATGAACGCGAAGGAAACGGAGAACCCGCGCGTGCTGCTTGTGGGTGACTCCATTGTGAAGGGGTATTACGGTGCGGTGGAACAAGGATTATCGGGGCAGGCCGCCTGTGCCCGGTATGCCACCAGCCTGTTTCTCTCCAATCCCGATTATCTCGCGGAACTTACCCTGCTTATCAAGCGGTATGACTTTGACGTGATTCATATCAACAACGGGCTGCACGGCTGGGATTATTCCGAGGAGGAGTACCGGCAGGGGCTATACAGCCTGCTCGCGTTGATGGAGCGGGAGGCGCCCCGGGCGAAAATCGTCTGGGCCATGACCACGCCTGTCAGGTCGTCACAGGACCTGTCCCAATTGGATGCCGCCCAGAATGACCGTGTCATTGAAAGGAACAGGATAGCCGCCGAAATCATGGGTGCGAAAGGAATTCCCGTCAATGACCTGTACGGCGTGGTGCAGAATCACCCGGAATACTTCGCCAAAGACGGGGTACACTTCAACGAGACGGGACAGGCGGCCCAAGCAGCGCAGGTGGCGGAATATGTGAAGCGGGTGTTGGGCGGGTAAACTCAACTGTGTTTTTTGTTAATCCAGAAAGAGATGCGGCCGCGTGCGGGCAAGGTCGCCTCCTCCAAATCGGCGCCTTTTAACTGGGCCTGGTCGAGATTGGCGCCCTTCAACATGGCCCCCCGCAAAACAGCGTCCCGCAGATCCGCCCCCTGGAGGTTGGCGTTGGTAAGGTCGGCGCCCGTCATATCCGTCTCCCGCAAGTCCGTGCCGCTCAGGTCAAGCCCCGAAAGGTTCGCCCCGCGCAGCAGGGCCTTTTGAAACAATGCCCCGGAAACGATTGCACCGGCGAGATTGGCTTCATACATTTCTGCCTCCCGGAAATCCACCGATGAAATGTCAACTTCGCGAAAATCAGCATTGTTTAGAGAGGCCCCGGTACACACCGCGCCTTTCATCCTGATTCCTTGGAACCGCAATCCGCGCATGTCGGCGCTACTCAGATTTGCCGCGCGCAAATCGCTATCGACCAGTTTCGCCTGAAAAAGCTTCGCTTCAACCAGAAGCGCATCCCGCAGGCAGGTGCCGCTGAGGTCCGCCCCGTGCAGGTTGCAGCCGGACAGGTTGCACTTTGAAAGATTCAGCCGGCTCAGGTCGGCGTTGAGCAGGCTGATCCAGGAAAGGTCTTTCCCGGAAAGGTCCATCTTCAAGGGGCCGCTCGCCTGGCGCCAGGCATTCCATACGCCCACCCCCTGCTGCAGTATGGTCAGCGGGGTTTCCAGCAGTGCGCCCCGCGCCTTGGCATAGTCGCGTAAGGCTTCGGGAGAGCGGATCGCGCCTGTCAGGTTCACCCCGCGCAGGCCGGCGGACTTCCACCCGCTGATACGGTGGAGATTGGCGGCGACCAGGTTCGCACCGTCAAGTTGCGCGTCGTCCAGGCGCGCATAGTCCAGGTTTGCCGCGACCAACCCCGCGTTTTCCAGGTGTGTTTCACGCAAGTCCGCGCGGCTTAAAATGGCCCGCGACATTTTCGCGTTTGTCAGGATGGCGCCCCGCAGGTTCGCGCCTGAAAAGTCCGCTTCCGTGAGATCGGCATCCGTAAGGTTCGCACTGCTTAGATTACACCCGTTAAAACTGCAATGGGCCAGGTGGCGCCCCTGGAGCAGGGCGTCATGAAGATCTGTCTCCACAAAACTCGCCTTGTCTAGGACGGTCTTGCGGAAATCCGCACCCGCCAGGTGCGCGCGGTTAAAACAAGCCTGGGACATATCCGCCTCTTCCAAGTTGGCGCTTTCCAGCAGCGCCTCGCTGAAATCGGCATGTTCGAGCTTCGCGCCGACCAGAATGGCGCCTTCCAGTTTCGCGCCGCGGAAGTCCGCGTGTATCAAGGACGCCCGGCGCAGCTCGGTATAGCACAAGTCCGCCGCCTCGAAACTGGTATTGCTGAGCAGGGCGCCGTTCAGGTTGGACGCCCGAAGCGTGGTATGAGCAAAGGATACCCCGCCCAGGCGTGCATCGCGGAAATTGACCCCATCGAGTGCTGCGCCCGATACTTGCGCCTGGCGAAGATCAGTGTAACTCATATTCGCACCGGACGCCACCGCATTGGAGAGGTTGGCCCCGGAGAGGCTCGCCTGCGAGAGGTCGGCATTCTTAAACGAACCGCCGGACAAGTCCGCGCCGATAAGACGCGCGCCCGCCAGAGATACGCCGTCAAAATTCACCCCGGGCAGGCTCATGCGCTCAAGATTTATCCCTGACAGATCCACCTTGACGTAATTGCCAGGACCACGCCAGGCATTCCAGGCGCGCGGTCCTTGGCGCAGCAAACTGATGTGTTCCGGATTTACCATTTGGTTCCTCTCTTCCATTACACTATAAAAAGTAGCGTTACGTATGCAAACCGGCGGCTGACTCACCTGGCGCCTTTGGAAGGCAAGGCGCCTCGAAGCGCAGGCTCAACACTAAAGGAATTATTGCCGTGCACCAACAAATGGAGTATCTCCACCAGATTCTGGATCAGGTACGCACCGAGGCGGGCAAGGTCATTATCGGCCAGCGCGACGCCCTGGACCAGGCGTTGATTACCATCCTGGCCGGAGGGCATGCCTTGGTGGAGGGTGTGCCCGGCATTGCCAAAACCATGCTGGTGCGCACTCTGGCCCACCTGCTCGGCTGCGAATTCCAGCGCGTCCAATTCACCCATGACCTGGCACCCAAATCCATTACCGGCACGCATATCTACAATGAGCAGGCCGGTGTTTATGAATTGGTCAAAGGGCCTTTGTTTTCGGGATTCCTGCTCGCCGATGAGATCAACCGGGCCCCGGCCATCACGCAGGCCGCCCTGCTTCAGGCCATGCAGGAACGGCGTGTAACCATTGACCGGCAAACCTACGCCCTTTCTCCGAACTTCTGTGTGTTCGCCACCCAGAATCCCGTGGAATCTGTGGGGGTATACCCGTTGCCCGAGGCCCAAAAGGACCGGTTTCTCTTGAAAATTGTTATGGGGTATCCCAGCCAGGACGAGGAACAACTGCTCGCGGCGCGCACCCTTACCCGGGATGCGCCCGAAATCCTGCTTGACCTGGGTATCGTACAACCCCTGCTAACTGAGGAAAGGCTGGTGCAATTGCGCGAGG
>JAKLHG010000316.1 GCA_022710255.1 Candidatus Hydrogenedentota bacterium | reverse complement strand
GGCAAAATTTCATCGTTTATGGGGGAGCCATAAGGCTCATGATGAACTGTCCCTGTTTTGCGAACGCCAGAGACTTTGTTGCCCCGAAAAAAACAGATGCTGATTGTCGGATATTGCTGGAATACTCTATAATCAACCAGGCTGGGTGTGCAATACTCATGCACGGGAATGATTTAGGCCATGCGTAAAAACCTGATATATGTTTTCCTCGCTCTGATAGGGTTGTCTGTGGCGGGCTGGCAGGCCTATGAACATCAGCGCGTAAAGGAACTCGCCCGGCGAAATGTGGCAAGCCGCGCCCATGATCTTTCGGCTGCACTGAGTGTGGTCATCCGTTCCCAGGGCAGAATGGCCTTTATACCCAGACCCCGCATTGAAGCCGCCCTGAACGAACTGGTGAATTCCACCGAACTGGAGTCCGTGGTGCTGCTCAACGGGTCGGGGGATTCGGCGGCTGCCGCCGGAAAGCCGCTGCCGGTGGAACCCGGCGTCCTGCTGGATCACCATGAATACTGGACGCGGGAGTCGGCGTCTTTCGCCAACCTTATCGCCTTAGGCCCGGGAACGGAATGGCCTGACGGCATGGAGGCCGTGTTGCCCATGGACGGGCCTCCGGGACATCCGGGGGCTCACGGGCGCGGGCGGGGACGCGGTCCGGGCCGGGGGCCGGGGCGCGGTCCGATGGGAGCGGTTCCCCCGCCGCCGCCCGGGTTTCAGGAACACCTCCTTGATGATCCGCGCCTCGACAGCGTCCTCAGTGAAGCCAGCCGTGGCATACTTCTCGATATGATGAACCAGGAGCCCCTGGATGCGTCAAAAGTAGACGAAATACTCGCGCTGTTTGATGAAAACGCAATCAATGAAAAGGCCAGGGAAGATCTTCGACGCTTCCTGCCCGGACGTCCCATGAATCATGACACCCTGCGGGAGTTGTTCATGACGGTGTTGGGCCCCCCGCCGGGTCCACCGCCCGAACAGCCGCCCTGGATGAACAAACCGGACTATGACCGCCTGGTCAAGGAACACGGGATACACTGGTTTCTAGTGACCCTTCCCACGCGCGGGCTGCGCGCCGACCTGGCGGAAGATCTGCGGCTTCGGGGAATTGTGCTGGGCAGCGCCCTCCTGGCCTGCCTGGCGATCGCCCTGGTGTGGCGCGCGTTTAGACACTCCGCTGACCTGGAAATTCAACTGGTGCATGAACGCGAAACGGCCACGCGCCTGCGGGATTTGAATGTGACCGCGGCGGGATTGGTCCATGAAACCAAGAACCCCCTGAACCTGATCCGGGGCATGGCGCAGATGATCGGCCGCAGACCGGATACCCCCGATGACATCCAAAATACCGCCGCCAAAATCACGGAAGAAACCGACCGGGTCACGGGCCGGCTCAATCAGTTTTTGAACTATGCCCGCCCGGTGGGACCGGAACCGAAGCCGATGGATCTTAACGGGCTCGTTCAATCTGTTTTTGACGTTCTGTCCTTTGACTGTGAGGAGAAGAATGTCGTTTTGGAAGTAACCGGCCCGGCAGTATCCGTTTGGGCGGATGAAGGCATGTTGCGCCAAACCTTGTTCAATCTGCTCCTGAACGCCGTGCAGGCGGTTCCCAACGGCGGCCATGTGGCGGTGGCGATAGGGATGATGCCTGACAAAACGGTGCGGCTGGAAGTGCGGGATGACGGCCCGGGGATCGCGAAAGAGAACTGCGAGGAGGTGTTCCGGCCCTACTACACCACCTCCGAAAAAGGAACCGGCCTCGGACTTGCCGTAGTGCGGCAGATCGCCCACGCCCACCAGTGGACAGTAAACTGCGAGCCCGGCGACAACGGGGCGGTGTTCCGGGTCGGCGGTATTCGCCTCGCAAAAACACAGCCGCGGGAGAACACGAATGGCTAAAGCGCCGGCACATCCTATTCTTGTCGTGGACGACGATCCGGGGCAGCGCAGCCTGCTCCGTTCCTTTCTCACCGGTCAGGGATTCACCGTGGCCACCGCGTCCTCGGGTCAGGAAGCCCTGGAGTTGCTCGCGGCATCACAACTGGGCATGCTCATCTCCGACGTGCGCATGCCGGGCATGACCGGCCTGGAGTTACTGGGCTTTGTGGCGGAGCGTCACCCCGACCTCCCCGTGTTGCTGGTCACCGCCTATGCGGACATTCGGGACGCGGTCGGCGCCATTCGCGGCGGAGCCGTCGATTACCTGGAGAAACCCATCGACCTGGACCAGCTGCTTGATGCCGTCCGGCGCGGTCTGGCGCTCCCGGAAAGCGGGCCCGCGAAAGTGCTCCTGGAGGGGTATCCGCTCCCGGAAGGCGTTATCGCCCAGAGCGCGCCCATGCGGGAAGTACTGCGCGAGGCGGCCCTGGTTGCCCCGTCGGATACGCGGCTCCTCATCACCGGCGAGAGCGGCACGGGCAAGGAGGTCGTTGCGGATGTCGTCCATCGCTGGAGCGCCCGCGCCAACGCGCGTTTTGTCAAGGTGAACTGCGCCGCCATTCCGGAGCCCTTGCTGGAAAGCGAACTGTTCGGCCATGAAAAAGGCGCCTTCACCGGCGCCACCGAAACCAAAAGAGGCCGCTTCGAACTGGCCGAGGGCGGCACCCTGTTCCTCGATGAGATCGGCGAAATGTCTCCCGCGCTGCAGGCAAAACTCCTGCGCGTCACCCAGGACGGCCGTTTCAGCCGTATCGGCGCCAATACTGAAATCCATGCCGACGTGCGGATCATCGCCGCCACCAACCGGGACCTCAAAGAAGAGGTCAGGAACAGGAGGTTCCGGGAAGACCTTTTCTACCGTCTGAACGTCATGGAAATCCATCTGCCGCCCTTGCGCGAACGCATCGCGGATATCATGCCCCTGGCCCAGCGCTTCGCCGCCGAATTCAGCAAGGGCAGGCCCCGCTTCTCCCCCGGCGCCATCGCCAGCCTGGAGCAGTACGCCTGGCCGGGCAATGTGCGCGAATTGCGCAACGCCATCGAACGCGCGGTGCTGCTGGCCCGGGGCGACGTCATCCTCGCGGAACACCTGCCCCGGCGCGTGCAGCAGGAACCGGCGGCGCCGGAAACGACCGCGGACGGCGCCGCAGCGGGCACGGTCATGGACGAGATGGAACGCGCCACCATACTCCGGGTGTTGAAAGAGCATGACTATAACCGAAGCGAAACCGCCAAGGCCCTCGGTATCAGCCGCCGCACCCTCACCTACCGCCTCAAGGAATACCGCGAGCAGGGATACCAAGTAGACCAGGAGTAGCAGGGGTTCGTAGGTTGTTCGCGCTTCAGCGTGCGGGAGACATCTCATGACCCGGACGCAGGTACCCCGCCCCGACCGGCGTTTCCTCGTTCCCAAGTTGTACTTGGGAACGAGGGGAAATCGTTAACACCATACGAACGAGAATAACTCACGCTCTGTTTCTTGTCTCTGTGGAATTTCTATTATACCCGGTGCTAGAATTGGAATCGGCTAAAACAGGAGAGTTTCAAATGAGCACCGTTAAGAACGATGTCCAGTCGCTTTTGGAAACATTACCGGATGATTGCACCCTGGAAGATATTCAGTATCATCTCTATGTCGTCGAGAAAGTCCGCAGGGGAATTGAAAGGGCGGAAGCGGAAGGCGAAATGACGCAGCAAGAAGTAGAGAAGCGGCTTGATAAATGGCATACAGACTGACTTGGTCGCCGGAAGCGGTGGAAGATGTGGAATCTATTGCTGTGTATATAGCAAGAGACTCCTCGTTCTATGCGCAGTCGGTTGTCAATCAGATCCTTCCCCCTGATTTCCCATTTCCTATTCTTGTCATTACCTACAAATCGAGATGATGCGTACATAAAAACGAAGGACGACCATGTGCCTTACGCATCCCAACGGGATGCTATAACAAAGCCCAGGGTTGCGGTACTCCGCTACCCTGGGTGACGTGAGCGCTCCCCACCCTGCCTACCCCAACGGGGTTGCGTCACTCCGGGCACGATTCAGGCCCATCACATTTTTCGGTCTTGTACATCACGCCCGCAAAAAATCCGGGACAGCCTCCGCCGTGATTCAGGAATAAATATATCGCTCAGGGTTTCCGCATGCGCCGCAGGTAGTCCCATTTTTTGCTCAGATGCAGTTGTTTTGCTTGGGTTGCGGGCAACGCCCCCGTAAAAAAAGGATTGACCTCTGCGCACCCCTCATAGTATACTAACCACAATCGGCCCGGCTTCGGGTCGGGGGACAGTTGAATCAGGGGGATCATCACTTCTACGATGAGATTCAAACGCCTGCGAGGGGGCATCCATGCAGACAACACACGCGACCTTTTCCCGGGGGAAAAAGCCGTTGTCGTGTTTCCTTCGTCCTGTTTCCGCCGGAAAAACCATGTTTCCAGCGGAAAAACGAATCTGCACGCCGCTACATCATTTTTCCAGCGGAAAAATGAATCTGCTCGCCGCTACGTCATTTTTCCAGCGGAAAAATGAATCTGCTCCCCGCTACGTCATTTTTCCAGCGGAAAAACCATTTTTCCGCCGGAAAAATCGTTCCGCAATTGGTGTTTTTGTGTTTCCCGCCGCAATAACGCATTGGATATGCTGGACTTACGTCGGGAATAGTGTAAATTGGCTCACCGGGGCGCACAGAGGCCCCGAAAAGGAGGTTCCTATGCCAGCATTTCCGAAGAAAGAAACCGATGTAGTCGCCCTGTGCGACGCCATGATCGCCGGGTACACCGCCAACCCCACGATATTCACCTCGGCGGATGTCGCGGGCCTCACCGCCGCTCTGGACGCGTTCACCACGGCCAAGCACGACCAGACCGACAAACTGGCCCTCGCCCAGCTCGCCACCGAGGCCAAGGACCTCAAGCTGGACGATCTCGAAGCCGTCATGAACAACCAGCTCAAATTGTCCGAAGTGGACACCACCGCCAATCCCCAGCAGCTCACCCTTATCGGCTGGGGGCCCAAGACCGTTCCCACGCCCAGCACGCCCCCCGGACAGCCCCGCGACCTCGACCCCGTCATTCAGGGACCCACCACCGTGTTCCTCGACTGGAAAGCCCCCGCGCGCGGCACCGGCGGCACCGTCCGCTCCTACCTGATCGAGCGCCGCGAACAACCC
>JAKLHG010000315.1 GCA_022710255.1 Candidatus Hydrogenedentota bacterium | reverse complement strand
TTAAAAACAGAGGGACAGAGAGGAATTTGAGGTGGTGGTGTGACCGTGGCGCAGCATTCCAATGCTGCGTTTGGGCTTTTCGCAGGATCGGAATCCTGCGCTACGGGGCTTTTCGCAGGATCGGAATCCTCCGGCTACATCCCTAGGGCGGCTTAGCATATTGTAGCAAATCGCGTAGAAAAAACTTGACAGAATACCGGCATCAGGCAATCTGTATAATAGAGATTATTTCCCTGTGGGAAAAAATATAGAGTGTATGGCATTGCCTTTTGTGAACACAATGGGCTAACCGGGCGCGGATGCAGGTTCCTCTTCCCCCCCGGCTTGGTAAGGGAACCTTAGCAAGGAGATCGAATGCGTACATTTTGTTTTTTCATCGCGGCTGTGCTGCTCATGGCCCTGGGCACGCTTGGCGCGCAGACCCAGGTTTTCAACCAACCATTCAACATCAACGGCGGCGGCTATACCAGCACCTGGTACCCCGTCAACTCCATTGATTACGAGGTTGCGGACAATTTCAACGGCCTTGCCGGCCCCCTTCAACAAATTCGTGTTCTACGGCTTCACAGCCGACTTTGCGGATGGCTGGCTTCCCGGTCCGCCCGCTCCGGTGGAGCCCTTCTTCATCAAGATCTACACTTATGGGCAAGAATGGACACAGCCGCCGGAACCTGATCCCGGCCTGCTGCTCACTTCCACGGGCACCTACACAGTAAGATTGTATGACGACTACGGCGACGGCTGGAACGGCGGCCTGCTGGATGTCTATCTGAACGGCACCCTGGTGCTCAACGACTGCACCATGACCGGCGGAGCCGGTCCTGTGGATTACACCTTCCCAGCCACAGCCGGCGATTATCTGATTACCGTATACACTGCCGGCAACTGGGCATACGAGAACTGGTACCAGATCCTGGATCCAGCCCTGGCCGTGATCGCGCAGGACGGGGACGATACCCAGACGGCGCCGCCCACCGGCATCGGCTACCTGGCTGAACCGCCGCTGTTGGCACCCTCCACCGGAACCCACACCGTAAGATTGTATGACAGCTGGAACGGCGGCCTGCTGGATGTCTACGTGAACAATGTCCAAGTGCTGGACAACTGCACCGTAGCCAGCGGAGCCGGCCCTGTGGATTACACCTTCCCCGCCAACGCCGGCGATGTGATCGCAACCGTCTACACACCCGGCAGCTACCCTAGTGAGAATTGGTATGAGATCCTGGATCCGGAAAACAACGTGATCGCGCAGGACGGGGACAATACCCAGACGGTGGTGCCCACCGGTATCGGTTTCGTCTCCGTCCTTGTGGTGTCGGAACCGGATTGGGACAACCCCGTCTATGCCTGGACCCTGAACGCGGCAACCACCGAAGTAGGTTTGGCCTGGGATCCTTGGTATACCTACAAATTCGAGGTGGAACTGCCCATTGACGTCGGAATGGCCGATGGCTGGATCTCCGCGCAGATTGACGCTCCCAACGGCTCCGGGAAATACTTCCTGTGGCAGGAATCCGAAACCGGCGATGACGTCTGTTACCAGTACCAACCGCCCGGCAAGGGCAATCCGCTGCTGGCAATGGTCTCCCCCCTTGGCGCGCCCAAGGTCCAGCTGCCCACCGACATGGGCTTCGAGCTCTGGAACGACGGCGGCACGGTGCCCGTGGAACTGAGCTCCTTCACCGCGGCGCTGACGGCCGGGGACGACGTCTCCCTCTGCTGGGTCACCCAATCCGAAACCAACGTGCAGGGCTATCGCATCCTGCGCAACACTGCCGACCACGCCGAATCCGCCACCCTCATCAGCCCCCTGATCGACGGCACGAACACACCCGAGCAGCACAGCTACAGCTTCACGGACGCCGAGATCTTCGAGCCCGGCACCTATTACTACTGGCTGCAAAACGTGGATTTCGGCGGCGATGAGCAGCTCCACGGCCCCGTCAGCGTGAACTTCGACGACACCCCCGGCGAGATCACGCCCGAAATCCCCGCTGTCACCCAACTGAGCGACATCTATCCCAACCCCTTCCATCTCCACGCCGTGGTGCCTTTCAGCCTGAAAGAAAACGCGCGCGTGCAGATCAGGATCTATAATACCCGCGGCCAGCTGCTGCGGCACTTCGACCTCGCGGAGAAGGCCGCCGGCGCCTATCAGACCGACTGGGACGGAAAGGACATCAACGGCCACGACTGCGGAAGCGGAATCTACCACTTCGTAATGCAAGCCGGGGCGCAGACCTTCCAGCGCAAGGCCGTGCTCCTCAAATAACCCTGAATGACTCCTTTGCCTGCAAGCCCGGTTTACGCCGGGCTTTTTTTTCTGCCCCTCCCGCCCAGTTTATCGAATAGAAGCCAAACTTGCCGGCCGCCCCCTCCCAGGTGGCGAAAAAATAGCTTGACACGACGCCGGGATGGATTAATTAATTAATTGAACGTATATAAAGCGGGAATTTGCTCTTTGCTCCGCGTTACAAATGTGCTAAGGTGACGTAGAATTGCGCCGGCTCTTAGCAGCCGGTTGTTTTTTGGGGCCGGATTTCCGCGCAAAATGATAACCACAAGGAGGAGATCATGACCACAAAAAACGTTCACGGCCCGGAACCGGAGGGCGTTCCGGAACACACCGAAGAGGCAGTGGACAGCGCTGAAAGCCGGGCGCTGGCGGATGCGGCCTTTGCCTTCGCGACGCAAACTTCGCGGGAACAACTCCGTCGCGAGGGCCTGTCCTGCCTGGCGATACGTCCTGACGCCCCCGGCGCCGCCGATGCACCGGAAGCGGACTTCGCCCCCACCAGCCAGGCCGGTCCGCGCAACCCGCATCCTGCACTCATCTGGGACGGGCTGCGATACAGACACTGCCATTGCGGGAAAAAACTTCATGGAGGAAGCTATGTTTTCCGATAATCTACCCTTCTACAGCAAAGAACTGCACGAGGCCCCAACCAGGCCTTCGAAGCCCCACGGGCGCAGGCTGGAAAGGATGATCACGCTTACTAAGAAGCAGACCCGGGAGCGGCTGAAAGGCGCGGGGTCGCTGGCCGAACTTATGGAAACCGTCGCGGCGCTGGACAGGGAGGGCGGAAAGCCGGTCGTATTCAGCCGTTGGGGCTTCAAGGCGCCGAAATTCGGGGGCCTTTGCCCCGATTCCTGCAACAGCCAGTACCACCAAAAGGCCGTCGACATCGGTTTATTCGGCAAGCGCAGCTATCGCCAGTTGCCGAGGATAATTTCCTGGGACGAAAACTCCGTCCTCGCGCGCGGGGTAAAGGGCCTGCTGCTGCTGAGCCGCGAGGAGTTCGGGGAATGCTTTTCCGCCTTCTCCTGCCCCTTCTGCGGAACGAGGTACATCGTCGGCTGTGAGTGCGGGCATGTCCTGGCCGTCAATGACCAGGTGCTGGAATTCTGGTACTACAGGAACGCCGAGGAAGTTTACGACGCCTGGCGGAACGAGCGCTGGCTGTTCAAGGACATGCCGTCGATCGGACCCAAAGCCCTGCCCGGCTCCATCGTCGCCAGTTGCAGGATGACGGGGCCCGCCTACAGGCGCTGGGGCTCCGTAAGCATGGGGGTGCTGTTCGCCCCCGATGCCCTGCTGGGCGAGCTGAGGGACAGGGACAGAAAACAATGGGACAGTGACCGGGACTTTAACGAGTGGAGCAGAAAACTGGATAGAATATGCGGCATGGGCTGCTGAACAGGCGTCCCGCCCGTTATTTCTATTCGCCGGAATTGAGGCGGTCCGCGGACGGAGCCCAGCCCTCTGCGGATCCGCCCGGCGCTGTGCTATACTGCAGGCGATGTACCGGCGGACGCCGGTCCGCCGAAAAGAACGGAGCCGCGGCGAGCGCCGCTACGGCTTTCGTGCCAATCCGCGCAATCCACGGACGGCACTTTTTCCTTGACACATTTTCGCCCCTTCCGCATCCTGCGCTCATCGGGATCGGGGCGCTATGCAGGCACCGCCATCCCGGAAAAAAACATCATGGAGGAAGCTATGTCTTCTGATAATCTGCCCACCTTCAGCAAAAAACTTCACGAGGCCGCCCTCGCCGGGGACGCCGACGCGCAGGTGGACCTCGCCCTCTGCTACAGCCAAGGTTGGGGCGTGGAGATTGACCACGCCAAAGCAGTCCAATGGTACACTCTTGCCGCGGACCAAGGCCATGAGGCCGCGCTGCATAGTTTGGGCATTAAATACATGCACGGCGAAGGCGTGAAGCGTGATCCCGTAAAAGCGGTGGAATGTTGGCAACGGGCCGCGGATCTGGGTTTCGCGATGTCCATGTTTTTACTCGCCAACTGTTACCAAAACGGCGATGGGGTGCCTGAGGATTCCGAACTGTCCTACAGCCTCTATGAACGGGCCGCCAAACTCGACTACCCACCCGCTATGCTGGATTATGGCATGCTGACCTTTTTCCGCAACCTGGGGACACCGTTGGTCGAGGAAGCCTACCGCTGGCTCCTATTGGCTTACGAAATGGGAATCAGCGGCTACCAAAACCCTCTGCTCGAGGTCGGGAGAGACCTGAGCCCGGAAACCAAAAAACGCATCCGCGCGGAAGTCCTCGCCGAACGCGACCGCATTATCGCGGAAGGGATCTACCTGCCCGGGGACTACTCTTCGTATGAGGACGAAGAATTTGAAGGCGAAGGCGATGATGATAAGGAAGCCGGCGAAATTCCCCCGCCCCCGGAAGGCCTCTTCACAGGCGGCGACGGATCGTCATTCGAACAGGCGGTCAAGATCAATGAAAGCAGATCCGGCTTTGGCGCCAGCTATGAATACTACTGGCTGAACCTGCTCGGCCAAAAGAAAGGATTGGGCTGGACGCTCGGCCGGCAACGCCTGGCCTACAAGTGCGGCGTACCCTACGACATCCTTGAGGTCATCTGGTCCGACGGCAGCCAGGAAAAGGTGTATTTCGATATCAGCGCATTTTACGGGAAAGAATAAAGGATCTCAATCGTACCCTAAGGGTAGCATCAAACCTGAAATGGCTTAAACAAGGGTATAAATTCTCACCCAAATTTTCAAATCGATATCACTTGTCACAGAGGTCTTAACTGTTTATAGGGTGGAGAGATAGATAGGACTGGCTTTAGACTGTGTCACAGTGGTCTTTGGACGTTTTTGGACGTT
>JAKLHG010000314.1 GCA_022710255.1 Candidatus Hydrogenedentota bacterium | reverse complement strand
GAGGAGCTGCACCGACGGGAAGTCCCGCTGCAGCTTGTTGAAGAACCACGCCTCGTCCTGCATGGGCACACCCTCGGTGATGCACACGATGAACTCGACGCCGCCCTCGGCGGCCTCCTTCTGGTACCGGCGAAACTCGTCCTGGTACTTGAAGGGGAACTCGGTGTAGGCGAAACCGTAACCCCGCTTTAAAAGTTCGGCGTTGAGGAAGAAGCCGTCCTCCAGGTAGACGTAGGCCAGCAGCCGGTCGTACTTGTCGCGGTTCTGGATGTACTTGTTGTTTTCGTCAAACTCCAGCCGGACCCGCTTGCCCTTGACCATCCGTTCGGTAAAATCAGCGGCTTCCTGGGCATAATACATGACCGACCGGGTGGAATGGCGCAGTTCCGGCGCGTCCACCCCGATCAGGCGGACCTTCTCCGGCTTGCCCTGGTAGGTAACCTTGATCGTGTCGCCGTCGAAAATATCGATCACCCGGACGAAGCTGGACCGGGAGGCCTGGGCCTTCAGCAAAAGGGGGATGGCGATGCCGATCGCCGCCAGCAGCAACAGGTAGCTGAAAATTTTCTTCATGGTCCGATCTCCAGATAAATACCGGGTATAACTGTCATAATTTATCACCCGGAGAGGTAAATAATCAAGGATGCCGCGGCAAAAAGTGAAAAACAGGAAGCTTTTGCGGATTTTCATTTGACAAGTAAGGTATAGTGGAGTATAATTATGCTCGGCGCATGAGAAGGCAGAGGTAAAACAGTTCTTTTTGAAAGTCAAATGAAGTATCAGATAAGCAGATAAAACGATATGCACATTTTGTGCAAATTTATGCAAAGGAGGAAAACAGAATGAAAAGTTTATTGAAAAATAAAAAGAGAAACTTCGCAATGAAATTTTATACTTCGCTTATTGCGCTGTTTTTTGGTATGAGTTTCGGAGCGTCCGCGGCGACCATTACAGTTGATGACAGCGGGGGAGCGAATTATACAACCATACAGGATGCGATAAACAACGCGGTTGCCGGCGACACGATACTGGTGGCGCCCGGAACGTACAATGAAGCCATAACGATCAATAAAAATGCGTTAACAATAAAGTCAACTGGCGGCGCGGCCACAACCTTTATAAATTCTGTTAATAATACAGCTACTCCTTGGGTTGTAAGGTTTGGTTGTAACAATGTAACATTTGACGGATTTACGCTGAGGCATTACCGCAATTTTAATAACGAATATATGCTTATACGCATCGGTTATACAGACGGTATATATAAGGTTGCCGACGGGAATGTTGTCAAAAATTGTATAATCCAGGGAAATCTCAACCAGCCGGGAGTGACAGAACAGAATGACTTTGGAATTGTCGTTTTTGGTAAAAACAACCAGATTATAAACAATGAGGTCTTTGATATAGGTTATGTAGGTATCAATGTTCCTTCGGCCACGGGAGGCAACATAATTAGTGGCAACAATGTCCACGATATTGGAATCTACGGTATAGCGGTTGATAGGAGCCCAAACAACAATGTGGCTATGAACCGGGTTTCCAATCTTGTCGGCGGTACGCTATGGGGCGAGGATTACGCCCCCTTGGAGTGGTGTAACGCCATAATTGTATGGGGCGCAACTTCCGAAGGCACGGTTATCCGGGGAAATGAGCTGACAGGCGTACCCTATGGTGTAACCCTTTCTGGTGCCCTGGGTGTTTATGTTCAGGAAAATAGCATGACGGCCACCGTTGTCGGCGTGAGAATTTCCACAGGTTGGGCCGGTAATCTTTCTGACAACAACGTGATAATAGGCAATACTATCACGGGAACTGCCACGGGAAGCGGCATAGGATTACTTGTAAATCCCGGTTCGGGAACCATCGGAGCAAATAACGTCTTTGCCTTCAATAACATATATGGCAATACTGTGGGAGCTGAAAACCGTGGTACCGTCGCTTTTGATGCGAAAAACAACTGGTGGGGAGACGCAAGCGGTCCTTTTAATGGAACCACCAACCCCGGGGGGCTGGGCAATGAGGTAAGCGACTACATTGACTTCACCTCTTGGCTGGGTTCTGAGATTGCAGATGGCAAGCTGCTCAATTCTGAAAATTCATCATACGAAAATGGTGAACCCGGACTTCAGGTTGATGTTTCCTTTGGTGGTGAACAAGGAACTCTTTTTGTCAGCGTCTATGAAGACGACCCGGTTGGAAATGCGCCTTTTGAAGGGAGCTTTTTTGATGTATTCATCGCGCAGATGGGCGATATAGAAGAAATAAAAGTACGGCTTTATTACAACGAACCGTCGGCGAAAGTTGCTTACTGGCATAACGGTGCAAAATGGCTTGTTTGTTCTGCCCAGGAAGTTATAGCCGGAGCGGTTATGCTGGAAAACGTGATGTATGACGGATACGTTGAGGTAACCATAAATGACGGAACGTTTCCTTCTCTGGCAGACCTGACCGGAACAGTAATTGCTCTCAGGGATACGCCGCTGTACGATTCCGTTTCCGGGCAGAGCACCTGTTTCATAGCTACGGCGGCTTTCGGCTCTCCATTTGAACGGCACGTGCAGATTCTCAGAGAGTTCAGGGACAGGTATCTTCTTACCAATACCGCAGGACGGGCGTTTGTAAGATGGTACTACAGACACAGCCCGCGGTATGCCGCCGTAATAGCAGGAAATACCATGCTTAAAGCTGCGGTAAGAATAGCCCTTATGCCCGCCTACGCAGTAGCATTAATAGCTGTTAAAGGAGCTGTTCCGTACCTGCTGCTCGGATTGGGGCTGCTCCTTTTGGCATTAAGAAAGAAAACCGCCAAGTCTGCGGCAATACTGGCAGTAGCGGTGATTCTTGGATTTCCGGCTGTCTCATATGCCGTCGACGGCAACCATTTTGACATCACGCCGGGCGACAAATACACAGCAACAGTTCCTACCACCAGTACGATCGGAGATTCCAAATGGGCTTTTGATGTATTCTATTCGTACACTAACAAAATGCTGGAAGCAGACCTGGCGGGAACCGAAATGGACCTGGTGAAGGAACAACATCTGCTGCAGGCCGCACTGACCTTCGGCATCTCCGACCTCCAGCAGATGTCGCTTGTAGTTCCCTACGTTGCTCAACAGCGTTCCGAGATTGACGGAACAGGGAGAAGCGGATTTGGGAATCTTTCACTCGTTTATAAATTCCGATTTCCAACCGAGAATGAAAACGGGCTCAAAGCAGCCGTTGCTCCATTTCTGCAACTCGATACCAAGAAGAACGATATCTACCTGAATTCCGATGACTATGTTTTGGGAATCCGCGGAATAGTGGATAAGCAAATTAATGAAAATCTGCTCTGGACAGGAAACATAGGTTACGCCTATCAGCCGGAAGAAAAACTTGGCGACAATGTCAAGATAGAACACACCCTGCTTTTCGGCACCGGCCTGGTCTTCAAGATTCCGGAAACCCGTTCCTACGTTTCCGCCGAACTGTTCGGCAGGAGTGAAGATATGTTTGACACGGAAAATACGCCTGTGGAAGGCATCCTGTCGTACGGATTAGTCGGGGAAAACGCAACCTTTACAATCGGCGCCGGTATCGGATTGGTGGATGGTTATGGCGCTCCCGACTGGAGAGTATTCACAGGATTGCGCTTCGGGATATAAAGCATTGCATAGTCTGTACCAGTCGGCACCAATTCTTATTAGAGTTTGAAACACTCCCGCGCGGCTGGGATTTCTGTCTGTTTGGCAAACCTTCCAGGTGGTAAACCTCCAGGTGCACGAGGCGGCCTTTCCTTGCGGCCGGAATTCTGATAGACTATTTACGATGGCCGCGCCCGGCGTCAGGCGGCCCCGCGCAATCCCCTTTCAACTCAACCTGGAGGAGTGATGGCTGACTTCAAGCTGGACCTGGCCGTTCAGAGTTACACCTTCCGCGGCTTCAAGGATAACACAAAGGTGGCCGGGTTTCTGAACGAACTGGGCCTGAAGAAGATCGAGCTCTACGGTGCCCACGCCAGCCCGGCCGACCCGGCGGCCTTCGCCGCCGCGGTCGAGACCTACCGGAAGGCCGGGGTCGAGGTGGGCTCGATCGGCGTTTACGGGTTCGGCGACCAGGCCGAAAAGAACCGGCCCATTTTCGAGGCGGCCCGGAAGGCGGCCATCCCGCTCATCAGCGCCGATTTCGAACTGAAGAGTTTCCCGAACTGCATCCGGGTGGCCGGCGAGATGGCCCGGGAATACGGGATAAAGCTGGCGGTGCATAACCACGGCGCCCGCCACTGGCTCGGCTCGGCCCAGATGCTGAGCCACTTCTTCGGCCTGGCCGGACCGGAGATCGGACTCTGCCTGGACACAGCCTGGGCGCTCGATTCGCGCGAGGATCCGCTGGCCATGATAACCGCCTTCAAGGAACGCCTCTACGCGATCCACCTGAAGGACTTCCTCTTCGATTCGGCCCGCAAACCCCAGGACGTGGTGGTGGGCACCGGCAACCTGGACCTGAAGGCGCTCTTCGCAAAGCTGGCCGAGGCCGGCTTCAGCGGACCGGCGGTGCTGGAGTACGAGGGCGACGTGGAGGACCCGCGGCCGGCCTTGAAGAAGGCGATCGAGGCCATCGCGGCGGCGGTGAAGTAAGAACAACAACGGTTCTGGAAGAAAAGAGGCGGCCGGGGAGAAACATCCCCGGCCGTTTTTTTTGCCGGGCTATCCATAGCCCGTCATGCCCGCGGGCTTGCCCGCCGAAGCTCATTTTCCAGCGTAGGAGAATAGTTGGCGGGTATCCAACAAGCACGTCATACCCGCATGTTGTAGACGGGTATCCAATCCTTAAGAGGGGTTGACTGATAAATACGTGGATTCCCTCCTACTACATGAGGGAATGACAAGCATTTATGGATCCCCGCCTACGACGTGCGGGGACAGGCATGAGGGGATGACACGCAAGAAAATAAAAACATTTCATGCCCGTGTGCCTCAGGCGGGCTTGCCCGCCGAAGCTTGTTTTCTGAGCGCAGGCGGGCAGCCAATCCTTAAGAGGTTGAAATCAAAAACAACGGATTAAAGACAACTACTGGATTTCCTCCTACTACGAGAGGGAATGACATGCAAGAGTACCTTCGGATTTCGGAGGTGGCGAAGCTTCTGGGCGTCCGGGCTGAGACGGTACGGGTTTGGTTTGACCAGGGGAAACTTGCCGGGA
>JAKLHG010000313.1 GCA_022710255.1 Candidatus Hydrogenedentota bacterium | reverse complement strand
TAGAACAGCTGCCATTCCCGCTTGAAGGCCTCACTCCATCCGGTTTGCGCCCAATATTCCGGTTCCTCCAGGAAAATGGCCTGGGCGCCCAGGTCCACCGCGGGCTCTACGACTTTTTTGATGTACTCTATGTAGGCGTCACTGGGGACGTTGTACCCGACGGTCGTACTGTCTCCGTGCATATAGAGTTTGCCGGTTTTGGTGGTTTGCACCTCCTCTTTTTTGAAGCCGTCCGGCGTCTGGTAATAGTCGTCATAGCCGCCCCAGGCGATGCCGGTCATCATGCCGATGGCGTAGCCCTTTTCACGCCATTGGGCAACGCGTTCCGCGAAAGAGGCATTGACGCCGTAGACGATGGCCATATCGGAGCCAATATCCAGTTGCGGGGTATAGTGTCTCGCCTCCTGAAAACAGGTGTAATCCGGGCCGGCCGTTGCCGTGAAGGCGACGCCACATAACAACAACGTAACGGATAGCGTGTTTTTCGTGAACATGCGTAAACTCCCTGGCTTATTTTTTCAGAACTATTTCGTTGTCCAATTAACGAATTTGAGTGCAAAAGAAGGTACTGCTTCATCTGGACACTATAAACTGGTATACTATGCGCCATCAGCAGTGACGGACGCCTGCTTACCATTGGAACAAAAACAAGGTGCGACACGCAAGGAGATGCTTCTATGTCAACCACATCATCACGCAGGGAGTTTTTGAAGCAAGGTGCTTTGGCGGGGGCGGTTACCCTGGGCGGCGCCGCATGGACGGAAACAGCGACGAATGCTGCCGGTCCTATGGATATGGCGATTGCACGGTGGAAGGGCGGCGACAGCCCGGTGTCGGATATTGCGGTCAAACTGACCGAGCAGGCGATGGAAGCGATTGGAGGCATGAAACGTTTCGTCAGCAAGGGTGATGTGGTCTGGATAAAGCCCAACATCGGTTGGGACCGAACGCCGGAACAGGCGGGCAATACCAACCCGGATGTCGTCAAGACCCTGGTGCGCATGTGCCTGGATGCGGGGGCCAAGACGATTAAAGTGGGAGACAACACGTGCAACCCCGCTGAAAAAACCTATGTGACCAGCAAGATTGGCGAGTACGCGCGCGAAGCCGGCGCCGAAGTCGTGTTTCTCGATCCCAACCGCTACCGTGACATGGATATCGGCGGGGAACGCCTGAAAATGCATCCCGTGTATCCCGAGGTTGTCGAGTGCGACCTGGTGATCAGCGTGCCCATTACCAAGCATCACAGCGCCACCAAGATGACCAATTGCATGAAAAACTTCATGGGTGTTGTGGAAAAACGGCAAATCTTCCATCAGGACCTGCCGACCTGTATCGCCGACATCACCGCTTTTATGAAGCCCCGCATTGCCGTCATGGATGCGGTTCGGATTTTGACGGCGAACGGACCGACCGGCGGCGACCTCAAGGATGTGAGTCAACCCAATATCATCGCCGCGGGCACGGACCTGGTGGCGTTGGATGCGTTTGGCGCAGAATTGTTGGGCCAGGATCCCAAGACCATGGAAACCGTACTGGTCGGGGAAAAGCGAGGACTCGGCGTTTCTGATTATCATTCGCTGAAACTAAAAGAACTGGACGTGGCGTGAGCGGTCATCGTTCCCATTCCCTGATGCAGTGGACGCGTCGTAGTTGCCAGTGCGTGTTTCTGTGTCTCTTCCTGTACTTGGTGATGCTGGCCCGTTGGGGCGGCAACGAACCGTCTCCGCTGCTGGCCCTGTTCTTTGACTTCGATCCGCTGGTTTCGGTCGCCACCTGGTTGTCCACCCATACGCTGGCAGCGGGATCGCTGCTTTCCCTGATAACCATCGCGGTTACGCTGTTGCTCGCGCGCGTATTTTGCGGCTGGGTATGCCCCCTGGGCACGGTGCATCATCTTATGACCTGGTTGGGGCAACGGGGCCGGCGCCCGCGCGTACGGGAATCGCGTTCCCCCTGGCAGAGGCTCAAATATCTCCTCGTGGTCGGCTTGCTGGTCATGACCCTCTTCGGTGTGCACTGGGTAGGCGTGTTCGATCCCCTGTCCCTGTTCTACCGCAGCATGACCGCCTTCGGCGTGCCCGCCGCGCACTACGTGGTGGAAGACAGCGCCACCTCGGTCTATCGGGCGGACCCGAAAGTGGGCGACTGGCACGTAACCAGCGTTACGGAACCCGTGTACAAATTTTTCCGGGACCGTGTGTTTTTCACGAAGCGCCAGGGCTTTCAGGGCAGTTCCCTTATTGCCTTGCTCTTTGTCCTGATTCTTGCGCTGAACCTGGTCCGGCCCCGATTCTGGTGCCGGTATGTCTGTCCTCTTGGCGGAGGATTGGGTTTCCTTTCACAGTGGCCCGCCCTGCGTCTTGAAAACAATGCAGACCTGTGCAACAACTGCGGCTTGTGCGCGCGTGTGTGTCCCGCTGCAGCCCAGCCTGATCAGCCAGGACAGTGGCTCAAGACAGAGTGCTTTGCCTGCTGGAACTGCGTGGCCACCTGCAAACAGGGTGCCCTGCACTTTACGCTTGCCCCGCCGATCAGAAAGCCGGTTGCCGGGAAGATGGATTTTTCGAGGCGTGCCGCTGTGGGTGCGGTTGCGGGCGGCGTGGCTGCGTTGACCGGCTTCCGGCAAACGCCGCTGGCGCAGAGCAAGGTCTTTGAACCCTCGCTCATCCGGCCTCCGGGCGCGCTGCCGGAGCGGGAATTCTTACAGCGTTGCATCCAGTGCGGCATGTGCATGCGCGCCTGTCCCACCAACGCACTGCAGCCATGTGGGTTGGAAGGGGGCGTGGAAGGACTCTGGACCCCCCGTATCGTGCCCAAGGTGGGATACTGCGTTTATGACTGCAACCTCTGCGGCCAGGTCTGTCCGACGGGCGCGATAGCGCCGCTGGTCCTGGAGGAAAAGAAAAGCGTGAAGATGGGACTGGCCGTCTTCGACAAGAACCGGTGTCTGCCTCACTCCTATGGACGCAACTGCATCATTTGTGAAGAACACTGTCCCCTTCCCAAGAAGGCCATCTTTTTCGTAGAGCAGGAGGTGACGCTGCCCAGTGGCGAAAAAGCCGTCGTTAAGCAACCCCAGGTGGACCCGTCTTTGTGTACCGGCTGCGGCATCTGCGAATGGAGCTGCGTCTTCAAGGACCGGGCCGCAATAAACGTCACCAGCGCCAACGAATCGCGCAATCCGGGTAATATCGCCATTCTGGGCGATGCGTATTTTTAATAGGATAGATTGGCTTGATAGACCTTATTGACCGTATTGACCCTATTGACACCCATCGTTGTCAATAGGGTCAATAATGTCAATGAAGTTCCTGGATACTGCAAATCCGAGTCAATCGCGCTTTTGCCCCGGCCCTTCGATGACGCGCACTCCCTCCAATCCAAGCACAAAAGAACTCCCGAACGCCATGGACGGGGTTTTTGCGCCGGGTTTCACCGTACCAGCCAGTACCTGTTGCATCGCGGTTATCGCGGAGTCGAAGGTGAGGGAATAGCCGTTCGGGCTGGTCATGGTCATAGACAGACAGTCGCCGGCATCATTTGTCACCTCCCCGAAAAGCTCCGATGTATCCCGGTTGCGTTCACTTTCATCCGGGCCCGTAACATGCCGTTCTATCCGGCGCTTCATGAAATTTTGCACCCATGTCCAGCGTAACAGCGGCGTGAAGCGGCGCATGGAGCGCATCTGTTTTAATTGCGCCTCAGGAGCGGAGGTGTATACCTCGATATTGGGAATGCCGGTCGAGTAGAACGCCGTGGATACATCTCCCCAGGGAATCACCACGGACAAGGAGGGACCTCCCGGATAAGGAATCGTGTCCGTGATGGACCCTGCGAGCGTTTGTTCCAGGCGGCCGTTCCGGCGGATCGTACAACCTTTCGCAAACCCTTCCAGCATCGTTTTGGCCGTACCGGGACTCAATTTTCCATGTTTGGATTTGAATGCAAGCCGCAGGCGTGTCGCTTCTGGAAGCGCTTCCTTGAGCATGGCCGCCATGCAGTCCGTCGGTACCACGTCAAAACCGACGCCCGGCAAGGCCACGATACCGGCCTGTCGCCAGTGGTCGTCGCGTTGGTGGACATATTCAAACACTCCTATTTCGCCGGTCACATCCAGATAATGCACTCCTGCCGCAGTGCAGGCCTCCAGCAACGGACGCGCCGTGGCGGAGAAGGGGCCCGCGCAGTTCAGGACCGCCGTGGTTCCTTGAAGCCCTTCAATAGCGGCGCGTGTGTCTGTCAGGTCAAAAACACGAAAAGATAAATTCATGTCGGAGGCGGCGCGAGAAACACGGGCTTGGTTGCGTCCCGCGACGACCGGCTGCAAACCGCGTTTCAAGGCTTCCTCCGCACAATGACGACCCGTATAGCCGTTTACTCCGTAAATCATAAAGTTTAAGCTGTTTGTCATGGTAGCCTCTCCGTACTGTGTATTCATTGTCCTTATTTGACGTAGTCCGACCGCGTCCGACTGGGATCTCGTTTTACGGCAATGCCCCGTTTTTATTTTCTACATCGTTGATAAGCAGTTTGGAGGTCGCCAGGGCGATGACCCGTCCTTCATTTCCCACGGCGCAATAAAAATGATAGACAACATTTTCATGTTGGATAACCCAAGGCTTGTGCGCATAAGTTTCGTCCCAGGGTTCGGATGGTTCGATGAGGTGCGGGCCCTTCCAGTCGGTCCAATGCTTCAAATCATAGGAGCAGGCGAACGTATCAAAGGCCTTGGGTTTCCAGAACGCGCCAAAATAAAACATAACCCATACGTCTCCGATACGGGTGATTTTCGGGTCTCCGGAGATGCCGGAACCGTGATCAATCACCGGGCCATCACCGCAACGTTTCCAAGCCACCATGTCCGCGGATATGGCCATGCCGATGCGTTCGGTGCTTTTTGCGTCTTTGCCGTTATAGTACATGACAAAAGGCTGGCCGAGGCACTTATCCGGGTCATGGATGATGTTGCTCTTATACAGGGTCACTTTTTCAAAGTCACGTGCCTCCGGCCCGCCGGGCGCCAACACGGGTTCCGGCAAGCGTTCCCAGGGTTCAGCCTTGGAAGGGTCACGCGTCCACGCTATGCCGATGGAAAGGGGGTCAGTCTCGTAGCCTTCCAACGCGCCGCCGACATACGACATCCAGTACTTGCCGTCGTGCTGTCGCAAAGCATAGCTGCCACCCCAAGCG
>JAKLHG010000312.1 GCA_022710255.1 Candidatus Hydrogenedentota bacterium | reverse complement strand
CGGCTTCAATGGGGCCGCCGATTTTCATCGGCGGAAATTCGGTGAGCCATGTGGCCGGGAGGTTGGTCCCGTGGGCTTCAATGGGGCCGCCGATTTTCATCGGCGGAAATAAAAAAGCCAGAGACAACAGTCCGCAGGACAGATTTGCTTCAATGGGGCCGCCGATTTTCATCGGCGGAAATGCCGAAATCCACGCCACGGTGTGCAGTGCGTTCAGCGCTTCAATGGGGCCGCCGATTTTCATCGGCGGAAATATCTTGCGCGGCACCTGCTTACCGCCAATGGTTTCCAGCTTCAATGGGGCCGCCGATTTTCATCGGCGGAAATACCGGAACCGGAGCCCGCGCCGACCGTGGAAAACGCGCTTCAATGGGGCCGCCGATTTTCATCGGCGGAAATGTGGAACAGCCTGTGGATAACTTTCCTAAAATAGGGGGCTTCAATGGGGCCGCCGATTTTCATCGGCGGAAATCTGCTAACCGTTTTGCCCGTGCCGGAGATCGCAGTGGCTTCAATGGGGCCGCCGATTTTCATCGGCGGAAATGTCAGTTTCGTCAGTGCTTTTTGGGGGCCTTGTTTCGCTTCAATGGGGCCGCCGATTTTCATCGGCGGAAATAGCCGTTTCCGGAACGTACTGTCAACAGGGTGTTTTCGGGTCCTGTTTCGAGCGGTGTATGTCGTCTGGGGCTGCATATCGCTCCACGTCCGTATTATATAGGTTAAGTTATTGAAACACAAGGTGCGAGCGGTCCCCGGGATTTTGTCATCATTGTACCGCTCGCGCGAGCGAAGTATAGTTTCAACTATCAAGAATCGGGAAATCATTTCACACCACGATGGCGTGTCGTTCAACGAACTCGTAGGGTTTACCGAGGGCGATGGTGGCGTTGGCATTGTAGCTTTCAGCGGGGCCGAGGGAGAAAATGAGCACCTGGTCTTCGCGGTGATGGATGAGGGTATTGAGTTCCGCGATCATCTGGATACGTTCCTTGTCGGAAAGTTCACACTGGAACACGGAATACTGGAGGTGCTCCCCATAGCCGTTCATCTTCTTGAAGACCTGTCGAAGCCGTTTGTCATCAGAGACATCGTATGTTACAAGATATACTCTTCGCATGCTTCAATCCTCAATCTTAATTCGGGATTCTTAATTCTGCATTGAATTGCACTAACTTAAGCGCGCAAAGAAGGGACAGACACCCCAAAAACAGTACGGTTGTTGATAGCGATAATGGCTTGGGCCTGTTTTTGGGGAGTCAGTCCCTCCTTTGCTTTGTCTTATACTACGATTCTGGATTGATAAATGACTTAAGTTAGTTTCTGTCCGGAGTTCTATAAGTAATTGAAATAAAAAGGAATGCGCACGAATTTCCTTGACAAAATGTGGGGGTTTCGGTTATACTAGTACTACTTAAGCCCTTAAATATTACAAGTCTAATCCGAAACCACCACAAGAAGGGAATCGTCGCATGCGCCTGGTTTCCCAACGCCAACGTTCGCTGGTATTCTACCAAAGTTTGCCGTCCTATACGCAAGAATGGGAAAAGATTGCCTTGATACTGGACGCCAGTCCGTCGATCAACGCGTTGGCGTGGAGCGATCTGCACACAGACCGCGGGGGACAGCCCAAGAAGGCGACGGGGGCAAAGGGAATGAGCGCGGAGCAGGTAATCCGTTTTGCGGTTGTGAAGATAAAGGAACGGTTGAGCTACCGTGACCTGAAGGACCGTGTCGCCGATTCCATCTGCCTTCGGGCATTTTGCCTGGTGGATTATGATGACGTGCCCGCTTTCACGACGCTGCAGGAAAACATCAAGAAGATCCGCGCGGCCACGTGGAAGGCGATAAATGCCGCCGTTGTCCAATACGCCTGCGACCAGGGTGTCGAGGACGGGGAATGCGTCCGCATTGACACAACTGCCGTGAAGACGAATATCCACCATCCTACGGATTCGCACCAGTTGTGGGATGGGAACCGGGTGCTTGCGCGCATCCTGCAGCGAATAGAGGGTGACTTCGAGCGGCTGTACGGCGCGTTTCACAACCACCACCGTGCGACCAAGAGGCTCTTTTACCGGATACACAACACCCGCGGCGAAGACAACAAAAAGCCCCTGTACAAGCGGCTAATCGCATACACAGAGAAGACCGTCGGCTACGCGCGTGTCGCCCGGGAGGCACTACGCCCGGAGCGATGCGCCTCGTTCGAGGAAATACTGATAGCCGCCGGATATGTCAGCGAACTCGATCGATTCATTCCTCTTGTCGAGCAGGTAATCGACCAGAGTCGGCGTCGCGTTCTGCTGGGAGAAAAGGTGCCCGCGAATGAGAAGATCGTCTCCATATTTGAACCCCACACGGACATCATCAAAAAAGGGCAGCGCGAGATCATCTACGGACACAAAGTGCTGCTCACCGGCGGCCGCAGCAACCTCATCACCGACTGCGCCATCGAGCCGGGAAATCCGGCGGACGCCGTCCAGTTTATCCCTGCTATCGGACGGCAGGAACAGCAATTTGGCCAGTGCCCCAGGCAGGTGGCGACCGATGCGGGCTTCGCAAGCGCGGCCAATGCGCGCGAGGCGCGCGACAAGGGGGTGGAAAACCTCATGTTTGCCTGCGCGCGTAAAAAAGACGCTCCGGAGAACAACCACGATTCCAAGGTGTACAAAAGACTACGTAAATGGCGCTCCGGCATCGAGGGTGTTATCTCCGCCACCAAACGGGCCTTCGGGCTCGACCGATGCACCTGGTCCGGGTTCGAATCGTTCAAGGCATACGTGCAGATCGCCGTGCTTGCATTCAACCTGCAGACCCTCGCCCGCCATCTTTTGGCCTGAACGCACCTGTGCCAACCAAATTCAAAACACACACGCTCTACGTGTGTTTGAACAGGACATAAAACGGCCTATACCAGATTGAAATCGCAGAAATACTCACTAAACCGATGATCGGCGTATATCAATGTGATACAGTTAAACGAGAATCCGGAATTTCCGGACAGAAACTAATTAGATTTGCGTCCCGGCTTGTGCTATTATTCTTACGGTAAAACTCTTGGAGCGGGCAAAACCGGCACGAGTGCGTCATAACAAGACAAGAAACCTTTCACGCCAACCTTTGAACGGAAATTAAACCATGATAACAGAGATTACTGCACAGGAATTGGATGTAAACCAATTTATAGAAGAAAAAATAGAGGAGATTCGGGGAGCGGTTGGAGGGGATACCGCCATTAATGCCTTGTCCGGCGGCGTAGATTCTTCTACGGTGACTATGCTCGGCCATCGCGCCCTGGGTGACCGCCTGCGCACGGTGTTTGTTGAAAACGGGATTATGCGCGAGGGAGAGGCGGCGCAGGTGGTCGGATTTTTCAAAAAACTTGGGGTTACGGTTGAGGTTGTGGACGCCCGGAAGGAATTTTTTGGCGCCTTGGAAGGGATTGTGGACCCTGAACAGAAGCGTGAAGCCATCACGCAGACCTTCTACAAACAGGTGTTCGGCAGGATTGTGCGGGATAGTGGGGCAAAATGCCTGCTTCAGGGAACTATTTTGACCGATGTGGATGAAACGGTCGCAGGAATCAAACGCCAGCATAATGTATTCGAGCAACTGGGCATTGACCCGCAGCAGGCTTTCGGTTACCGCATACTGGAACCGCTCATTCAACTTCGAAAGGACGGTGTCCGTAAACTGGGCAAGGCGCTCGGCTTGCCGGAGGCGCTGTTCGACCGCATTCCGTTCCCCGGTCCGGCGCTGGCTGCGCGGGTCGTCGGCGCCGTAACCCAGGAACGTATTGAAACGGTCCGCAAGGCGACCGCCATTGTGGAAGGGTTTCTCAAAGACAGCGGCGCGTTTCAGTACATGGCGATACTGCATGAAGACCGGGTTACCGGCATGCGTGATGGCAAACGTGAATTCGGGCTGCAGATTGAGGTGCGTTGCTGGGAGAGTGTGGATGCACGCACGGCGTCACCCACGCGCCTTTCTTTCGATGTGCTCGAGGCCATGGCCGGGGAGATTACGGGAAAGGTGCCGGGTGTGGTCAGTGTTACGTATAATATTGCTAGCAAACCGCCGTCCACGCTGGAAGTGGTGTGAACCGGTTTCATGCGTCTATTCAGGCGTCTCTTTCAACTGCGTCAATGATGACCAAGGGTAGAGAATTATGTGTCAGTGCTGCATGAATCGACGGGAGTTTCTGGGCGTTACCACGGTTTTGGCGGCCGCCGGGGCCGCAACCATGGCCCCGGGCGCCTTTGCGTCCACGCCGGCCTGGCCGGAAGACCTGTGGAATCCGGACCGGGCGCATCTCAGGCTCGGCAAACCGTTGCGGGTGCAACCCGTGCTCATGTACCGGATTCCCGTCCGGCGTGAGATGGCATCCTGGAAATCCTGGGGCGGCATTCAGACGGAAGAGGCGGCAGGAGATGAAGTTAACCGGATTACGGCGGAACTCGCGGGCCTCGCAAGCGAAGCGGATTTTGCTGTCGAGATGCTGCCGGTAGCACGGGTCACCACACCGGAAGAGGCGGCAAAAGTCCATGAATCCGGTGCCGACGCAACCATAGTCTATCCCGTTACCGGCTCGGGTTCCATGCTTCAGGCCGCGTTGCCGGAAATAGGCGGCCTGATCTTCGTCCGGCATAAATCCGGCCCGGTCTATTACTGGTATGAGGCGTTGAGTGTTCGGCAACTCCGAAAAGAAGGCGAAGGGCCGGATACGAAACGGCGCGCGTCCGTCCAGGATGTGGTCGTTGATGACACGCAGGAACTGCTTTGGCGGCTGCGCGCCCTGTATGCCGTGAAAAATTTTATGGGCGCCCGTGTGGTCGCACTCGGCGGTCCGCAGGGCAAGTATGTTGACAACGCGCCGGCGTTTGTCCGCGAACGTTTCAATCTTGATATTGTGGATGTGTCTTATGAAGACCTGGGTGCGCGTATCGGAGCGGTCCTGGCGGATAAGGACAAAATGGCCCTGTGTGAGCGTTGGGCTGACCGTTACCTTGCTCTGCCGAATACCACTCTTGAAACGGAGCGCGCCTTCGTGGTGAACGCCTTCGCCCTGTATGGCATTTTCAAAGACATCCTGGCTGAGGCGGGCACGGAACTGTTCACCATAAACGAATGCATGAACACTATTCTGCCGATGTCGAAAACAACGGCCTGCCTGACGCTGGGCCTGTTGAACGACGAGGGCTATGCCGCCTTTTG
>JAKLHG010000311.1 GCA_022710255.1 Candidatus Hydrogenedentota bacterium | reverse complement strand
CCTTGATTCAGATGGACGGGCAGTTTGTCTTCACCGGGGACCAGCGCGCGCCCCGCATTCAACGCATGGATAAGATTTCCGTTCCACCAGACGCGGCACCCATCGTTGGTGCCGAGTTCAAGAATCGCATCGGCGTCGGCTGCGGCGGTTACAAAGGTGCGGAGGTAAACGACCCGTTCCTCGCCGCCGACAACGCGGTCCAGTTCCAGCGCGAAGGCGGGGTTGGCGTCTACCAGCAGCGGCAGTACGCGCCAGTTCGCCGTTTCGCTGTCGGTTTCAGGCGGGAAGGAGCGTTCGAAGAGTACCGAGGCCTGGGTTTGTTCTTCGAAATACGGCCCCGCCATTTCCCACGTCATCATATAGTCTTTGTGCTTGCGCATAAAGTTCAGCGCCTCTTTCGCGTCGTGGCCGATTTCCGGGGTGGGCGCCTGTTCGGCGATGGCCTTCAGCCGTGCCTGGGCCGCTTCCGGCCAGGCGCCGGTAAGTGCCTTGCTGACCGTCAGGGCGGCGAGAACAGCCTCGGCGGCGAGGGCTTCCTGTTCCATAAGTTGTTCAATCAGGCGAAGGCATGCCAAAGACGGCAGTTGTGCCGCGGCGGCCAGAAACTCGCGTTGGGAAGCCGTGTCCTGTGCCTGCGCGAAGGCGTAGGTCAGATGCTCGTCAACCACCACGCGCGGCAAACTTTTCGCGTTGCACAGGGAAGCGAGGTATGCCGAATAGGCGCGCGCGCGCAGGGGCGCATCCGTTTCGTTTTCCGTAAGCGCCTTCAATTCGGCCAGCGCGTCGGGCCGCTGAAACCGTTTCACGGCGTCAATGGCGGCCTTGCGTACTTCAGTGTCGCTGTCGGCAAGCAGGGCACGGGACTCTTCGAAGGCCCCGTCCGTGCCGATAAGCGCCAGTGTTTCCAGTAACAGGCGGCGCGCGGTAGTTCGCTGAAGGCTGTCCGAGGGAGTGGTGCGAAGTTGTTGCGACAGGGCGATGACGGGACCGGCCGCGTCGGTGGATTCCGGGCCCGGCGCGCGTCGCTGGGCAACGGCCGCCAGTGTTTGAGGCAGCACGGCCTCAATGCCTTCGATTTCCGGCGCCAGCACGAACTGTAACAGATCGTTCAGCATGGTTTCGGGCGCCAGCGTGCCCAAGGCTGCGGTTGCTTCGCTCCGCACCGCGGGCGGCGCGTTCCCTGCCAGGGCCAGCAGGTTCGGCGCCGCTTCGCCGGCGCGGCGCGCGACCAACTGGGTAATCGCGGCGGTCCGGAGGGCTTCGTCACCGCCGGCGATGGCGTTTTCAATCAGGGACGCATTGACGGCCGGGTCGGGCATCTGGGCCAGGGCTTCCCCGGCGATACGGCGTTCTTCCCCGGAACCGGTTACAATCCGTCCCAGCAGGAAGGTCGTCAACTTGGCATCGCCCAGCTTGCCCAGCGCGCGCAGGGCCGCCTGCCGCACCGCCGGCGATTCATGGTCGGCATAGGGCTGCACGGCGGCCAGGCATGCGCTGTCGCCCCGCGCGCCCAACACCTCCAGCAACGGGGCTTTGCGCTCATCCTGCACTTCGCCCAGCAGGGCGGCGAGCGCTTCGGTGACCTGGGGTGTGGTTTCCGAACGGGCCAGCATCAACGCGCCGTCGCTGAGGATTGGGTCGGGGTCACGCAGGAGTGTTGTCAACAGGGTCTGCGCCTGTTCGGGCTGCGCCTGGACCAGGAGGCGGGTCGCGGCGAGGCGGATATGGGACGGGAATGAAGGGGAGGCCAGGGCGTTGAGATTTTCAAGGACGGTCTCTTGTTGTTCCGAATGCAGGCATGATGCCGCGCATTGGAGGCACGCGTCCGCCAGAAGGATTTGTCCGGCGGCATCTGCGGCCCGGAACGCTGCAGAGAGGGCTTCGCAGGCATCCCGGGTTTGAAGTGCTGCGAGCGCTTGGGAGGCCCCATAGACTTGGTCCTTGTCCGTGGCGGCGAGGAAGGGCTGTATCGCGGAAGCGGATTCCGGCAGTCCCTGGCGCCCCAGGGCCGCCATCAAGGCAAACCAACGCTCGCCTTCCGCCCCGTTCAGCGCGTCCATGAGCGCCCGGGCGGATTCCGGCAGGGCGATCTGTTCCAGGGCGGTAACCACGCTGTTGAACATTTCAGGAGTATTCAACTGGCCTGCCAGGGCCGACACGCTTGCGGGGCCGCCGATTTCTCCCAGCATGCGGCAGCAGAAGCGCTTCGCCTCTCCGGTGCTGTCTGCGGTAAACACGGCGATGAGTTCCGTTTCAAGTTCCGCCGCCGTTGCGCCGTCGGGATCGCTTGCCGTTGCCCGGACCGCCTCGGAAATAGTGCGCACGGGGATTTCAGACGCGCCCAGGTCATATCCCCGCAAGGCGGTGAAATCATTTTTCAAGGATTCTTCCATGCCTTGCGCAAGGCCGGCAACCGACAGGGCGATAGAAAGCACCGCAACGCAGGTGTATTTCAGGGATACGTGTATAAGACAGGATTTCATCATGAGGTTCCTTTATTCCGTTTTTTTAGATACAAGGTTACCGGTTCAGATGACCCAGGGCGCGCGCATGGAAGGCTGCATCATCCGGTTCGCCACGGGGTCGTCGAACTGCTCTTTTTCCAGGTCCCAGTGCAGTTTCTTTCCAAGCAGCATGGCGATATTGGCCATATGGCACATGGTGGCGCTGTGGTAGCCCACTTCGACGGGGGCCTTGGGTTCGCCCCGGGATTTGACACATTCAATAAAGTCATAGTGATGTCCCAGGCTGCGTCCCAGGTGCAGTTCATCGGGTCCGATAACCTCCCGCAGCAGCGATTGGGGTTCCGCCTCCAGGTTGCCGCCGTGGACGTGGATGAAAATCCAGCCATCCTCCCCTTCGAAGCGGATGCCGCGCGGGCCCCGGTTGTCGCCCAGCAGCCGCACGCCGTTCGCGAACTCGAAGGCGAAGTCATATACATACGCTGTGTTGAAGAGCCCTTCCTTGGCGAAGGTGCCCTTGCCCTCCACGCTGAGGGGCAGGGTATCGTCCGTGCCGTTGCCCAGCTGGCCCAGGTCGATAATATGCGCGCCCCGGTCCGTCATTTCACCCCCGCTGTAGTCCAGGATATAGCGGAAAAAGAAGTGGCAGCGCTTTTCCGTGTAGGGCGCTTCCCGCGCCGGGCCCAGCCAGAAATTGTAATCAAAACCCTCCGGAACCGGCATGATGGGGGAGGGCGGTTGCTCGTATTCCTCCACGCGGTCCACGGGCATCTGCACGCGGATGGTGTGCAGTTTGCCGATGCGGCCGTTGCGCACTAATTCACAGGCGTAGCGCGCATTATCGCGGGACCGCTCATGGCTGCCGGTCTGAAATACGCGACCGTAGCGTCGTACGGCGTCCACCACGGCGCGGCCCTCGGGAATGGAGTTGGCAAGGGGTTTTTCACAGTAGATGTCCTTGCCCGCCTTCGCCGCGGCGACGCTGATGACGGCGTGCCAATGGTCGGGCGTGGCAATCATGACGGCGTCGATATCGTCGCGCGCCAGCACCTCGCGGAAATCATGGTATTCCTGGATGCCTGAGTAGGAACCGTCGGGCTTGTTCGCCGCATAGTGTTCTTCCACCATACCTTTTGCCGTGGCGCAATGGTTGCGGTCCACGTCGCACACGGCCACGTACTGTACGTCGGGCATGCTCATCAGGGCGCGCGTATCGTACGAGCCCTGGCCGCCCACGCCGATGGAGGCCATGACGATACGGTTGCTGGGCGCGACCGTGCCGTCCAGGCCCAGCGCCGAAGCGGGGATGATGGCGGGGAATACCGCCGCAGCCGCGGCGCTTTTTAAAAAGGTGCGACGGGACAAGGTGACGGGGTGATGTTTCATAGTCATTCTCCGGAGTGGTTCATGATGTTACTTGCGTAGGGCCGCCGCGCTTCGCTGGATGTTGTCTGGAAGGAACGACCGGGGTTCCGGCGGCGGCCGAAATGTCCGGCTCGGGTTGCTGAACATTCAGGGATACCCGTCGCTCCACCCCCTATTGTGATACTTTTTGAGGGTTCGATACAAAATTAAGGTCACGGAACCCCAAACGGCTCCACACCGGCGGGTGCGCACGCTGGTGTACCGATGAAGATACCCGGCACAGGGCGCCGTCCCATAAATGTTTGATGTTAAACAATCCTTTACTTTTTCACGCCTTTTGGGGTATCATAACGGGACGAGCGCAGGGCCGTAGGATGGCGCTGCGCACTTGAAAAGGAACTGCAATGAAAACAGGCCGGACAGAATTTCAAAAAGTGGGCCGTGTCAATATCTTCCTTCATATCATAGGGGTGCTGTTGGTAAAGATACTCGGGTGGAAAGTAGAGAGTGCGCCCCCCACGGTGCCCAAATACGTGGTAATCATCGCTCCCCACACCTCCTATTGGGATTTTCCCATGGCGTTGTTTATTTCATGGGTCTATCGAATGAAGGGCGCCTGGCTGGGTAAAGCCGAAATCTTCAGCTGGCCCTTTCCCCTCAACTGGTTCTTCAGAAAAGTCGGGGGGATACCGGTTTATCGTAATCGTAATCAGGGCCTGGTGGAACAAGCCGTTCAGGTATTTCACGAGCGGGACGGTCTGGTTCTGGCCTTGGCGCCTGAAGGCACCCGCGCCAAGGTGGACTACTGGAAGGCGGGCTTTTACCACATCGCGCTGAAAGCGGGCGTGCCCATCGCCCTGGGATACCTCGATTTCGGGCGGAAAGCCGGCGGTTTCGGGCCGCTTTATTATTGTACCGGTGATGTGGAGAAGGACCTGGCTTTCATCCGAGACTTTTTTAACACCATCACCCCGAGGCATCCGGAGCGCCGCAGCGAGGTCCGTTTCCGTCCCCGGGGAAAAGATGGAAATGCGGCCGATGGCGTTGCGCCTTCCGTTCCCAAAGCCGTCGGCATGGAGTAGGACGGGCAGGACCGGTAAGAGCGATTACGGAAAGTCGAGATTGCTTCACTTCGTTCGCAATGACGGTTATATGGATGCTATGTCATTGCGAGCAAATCACCCCGACGCGGCGGGGTTTATTTTTAAAGAAACGTGGTCATAATTTTGGAATACGAAAGGAATACGATTGCGTGTCGGCCGACTATTATTCATCGTCATTGCGAGCACACCACCCCGACGCGGCGGGGTTTATTTTTAAAGAAACATGGTCATGATTTTCTAGTATGAGAGGAACACGATTGCCTATCAGCCGACTATTATTCATCGTCATTGC
>JAKLHG010000310.1 GCA_022710255.1 Candidatus Hydrogenedentota bacterium | reverse complement strand
ATTACGGCGAGGCCGCTCAGTGTAATACGTGACATAATGGCATCCGGGTTTGTTGCGTTTGCTATTTGGTGTTGCGGGGCGTTTCCTGTGCATTGATGGAATAGGTCTTTCCGGCGAGAGCGTGGAATTCCAGGCATTCGCCGTTGCTGATAACCAGGCCCGCCTGGATGGCGGCACGGATAACGTAAGCTCCGGGCACGGTCAGCGGCGCGGGCGACAACCCGAAGCAGGCGGTATCGGCCGCCTCCAGCAACCGCAGGATGCCGGGCAGCGCGGCCTGCTCCCGCAGCGCTTCCAGGTGGTTGATCACGACCGCGTCAAAGGCCATTTCCGTAAAGCTTTGGCTGAAGCGGCGTTTTTTCTGAGTCATTTCCTCCAGAAGGGCCAAGAGGCGGGTCCGGATTGCCGGAGAATTGGGCGGGCATTTCCAGACCCCATGCAGGGAAGGATAACTGCCGGCCTTGAACACGGGACCGACGGGTTCCTGTATCTTCCGGGGATTGTGGTTGGGATGGTTGATGCAATATCGGCGGGAGGGTTGGTCGATGGTCAGCTGCCGCAGCGCGCATTTCGCCTTACGCGCCCGTTGTCCGCCGTCGGCCGCATCTTGTTTCAGTTCATTGTAACAACACTTCGCACAACAATCATTTCCATAAGTAGGCATACCTGTGACTCCTTTGTTTTGTTACCAACATGATTCAAATGTCAAGGGCGGCGCCGCCGCCAATGCGGCGACGCCATAATCACACTGTGCTGGTTATGGTCCCGAAAGACCCGCAGTTTGTCCCCGCGGCGCAAGGTCGTCCCTGCGCCGCTACGGGAAGCCACACCTCCGCAGCCCCTGTACCTGCCCCTGGCGGGGCGCGACCAAAGTGCCGGGTGCATGAATCCGACTGTTTTCACGCACGGGGGAGGAACCCCCGGGCCGGGCCGCCATGGTTGCGCGCAACTTCGCCAGGGTTCGCGGAAGGAGAGGCTTCCACCTCACCGGAAATAACACGTGATTCAACTGGTGCGCCAGATCCCTGGTGAACACCGCATCGGTTTCTCCAGGGCGTGGCCGGCGTGGAGTACCGCAGGCCGTGTTTCCAGGCACACGTCTGGCAGCGACCACCAGGTAGCCATACGCAGGCATGGATCGATCCCGGGATCGCGTTTTTGCCAGGTCGTGCACATGTGGTGTACCGTCCGTCGGCTCATTTGGTTCGAGGGTTCAGCATCCGTTCCGGCGGAGACAGTTCCAGCTCCGGCACGGGACGGATCTTCCCCGGGGAACGTTAGTTGGCCCGGATGGACACACCTGTGGCGTTACACAGGTTCAAGCCACGTGGGTGAGGCAGGGGGACTTACCCCGAGTCTGTATTGGTAGGAAAAACACACTCACAACACCTCATAAACAAGTTTACCCCCATATTGCGGGGGCACCTGTTGTTGGAAGAAATGATTCTCTGCATGCCGTTAATTTACCACACTACAGCGTAAAAGTCAATTCTTTTTTCTCGGCCGCCTCTCCACAGATTGTAACGGAGGTCCGATAAAGTAATGGACCCACCGCCGGCCCGGTCACAAGAGTCTGAATAAAGGAAAGGGAAGGCCTCCTTTATCGTTGTATGGATGGACCCCGTAGAGGACGGAACAGCACAGGACTGTATGCGAGGGTGGGGGTGATTAATCTCCCGGCCGAAGTTGTGGAAAGAGTATCACATCCCGAATGGACGGCGAATCGGTGATGAGCATGGCGAGACGGTCGATGCCGATGCCGAGTCCGGCGGCGGGGGGCATGCCCACTTCCAGGGCAGTGAGAAAGTCTTCATCCAGATACTGGGCTTCGTCGTCCCCGGCTTCCCGCAGTGCGGCCTGCGCCTCGAAACGCTGGCGCTGGTCAATTGGATCGTTCAGTTCCGAAAAGGCATTGCCGACTTCAAGGCAGGCGATAAAGGGTTGGAACCGCTCCGTGAGCGCGTCATTGCCGCGTTTCTTTTTCGCCAGCGGCGACAGTTCAATGGGGTAGTCGTATAGGAAGGTCGGTTGTATGAGATGGGGTTGGACCTTCAGGGACATGACTTCGTCCACGATTTTGCCGTACCCCACGTCCGGGGTGATTTCCACGCCCGCGCTCATGGCCAGGCGCGCCGCTTCGTCACGGTCCCGGGTCGCCTCCAGGTCAATGCCGGCGTACTGGCGGATGGCTTCAAAGAGGGTGAGCCGTTTCCACGGCCGCTCCACGCTCAACTCGCATTCCTGGTAGGTGAATTGACGGCTCCCCACAACCGTTTCAATCACGTGCGTGAGCATGTCTTCGGTTTCGTCCATGAGTCCCCTATAGTCCTGGTAGGCTTCATAGAGTTCCATGGTGGTGAACTCGGGATTATGCCGAGTGTCCACGCCTTCGTTACGAAAACAACGGTTGATTTCGAACACCTTTTCAAAACCGCCCACCAGGAGTTTTTTGAGATAGAGTTCCGGGGCGACACGCAGATAAAAATCCGCGTCATAGGTGTTGTGGTGGGTGATGAACGGCCGTGCCGTCGCGCCGCCGGGGATGGGGTGCAGCATGGGCGTCTCCACTTCCAAAAAGCCGTGGTTCAGGAGCCAGCCGCGCATGGCGTCTATCATCCGGATGCGCTTGCGGAATATGTCCATGACCTCCGGGTTGGCGACCAGGTCGAGATACCGGCGCCGGTACCGCGTTTCCACATCGGAAAGACCATGATACTTTTCCGCGGCGGCGCGCAGAGATTTGGAAAGCAGGCCGTATTCCTCGGCGAAGAGGGTAATCTCATTGCGGTGTGTCCGTTTTATTCCGCCTTTTACGCCGATGAAATCCCCGATGTCCAGGTCTTTGGAGGCCTCGTAGGCGGTTTCACCCACTTGTTTTTGGCCCAAAAAGACCTGGATGCGGCCGCATTCGTCACGAATATCCATAAAGGTGCTTTTCCCCTGGATACGGCGCGCGACGATTCGTCCGGCCAGGCTGGCGGGCAGCGGCTGGAGTTCTTCTTGCGCGGTCCGGGCTTCCAGGTCTTCAAAGGCGCTTCGGGCCTCTTGTATGGTATGGGTGCGTTCATACAAATACTTGTACGGGTCGTCGCCCCGTTCCCGGAAGCGCTCCATTTTGGCCAGCCGGTGCCTGCGCAATTCGGCTTCGCCGCCCTTGACCATATCTTCCTGTTCGGGATGCTGTCCGGGCATATCCGATGTATCGTTTGTCATGGTACATTCTCCACGGTAGGGGATAAGGGTTTCAGGTGAGCGCCGCCCGCAACCCGGAAACTAAAAAAAATATCTGAGCAAAAAAGGGGACTGCCTCCGGTGCATTCAAAAACCATGAGCGGTGTACTTGACCTGAACCGTGCCGGAGGCTGTTCCGCTTTTTCCTTTCCTGTGTCCGCAAAAGGGGGACAGACAACCAAATAGCAGCAAGGACTGGTAAACAGCCTCTATACAACAATCAGGGGCTGTTTGGCAGTCAGTCCCCTTTTTGCTACGTCTTCTTGCTCGCGTTTAGTCCAACAACGTTTTTCGGTTGGCAGGGAAACCGAAAAGTAGTTCAAACCATATTTGCGGCAGGAACACTGCATCCAGTCTGTTTGTGATGGGCGGAGGAAACAGTCCCATTTTTCTCTGCACGTGCATTCAACTTTTTGTTTTTTTGTCGTGCCGTAACAGCCGATAAGCACCCAACGCGGACGCGATGCGCACGCTGAACGCGTGAACAACGTACGCGTATTTTTCATGATACCCTAGGGGCGCCTTATGCCGGCGGCGCTACCTTACCTGTCTGCTTTTTTGTCCCAGTTTCCATTTTAAGTAGGCCTCAACAAACAGGGTCAGGTCGCCGTCAAGCACCTTGACGACATTGCCCGTTTCGGCGCCCGTGCGATGGTCTTTGATCATCTGATAGGGATGCAGCACATAACTGCGTATCTGGCTTCCCCAGGCCACGTCCTGCTGATTTTCCCGCTGGGCGTTCAGTTCCGCCTCCTGACGTTTCACTTCCATATCATACAACTTTGCCTTGAGCATGTTCATGGCCGTGTCGCGGTTTCGATGCTGGGAACGCTCGATCTGACAGGAGACAACGATGCCGGTCGGGAGATGGGTGAGTCTTACGGCGCTGCTGGTTTTATTGACCTTCTGACCGCCCGCTCCGCTGGAACGGAACACGTCCATCTTCAAATCATCTTCTCGAATCTCGATGTCAATGGTATCGTCCACTTCGGCCAGCACTTCGATGGCGACAAAGGATGTGTGTCGGCGCGCGTTGGCATCGAAGGGAGATATTCTCACGAGGCGGTGTACGCCCTCTTCGGATTTGAGCAGCCCGTAGGCAAAGGGTCCGCTGACGCGCAGGGACACGCTCTTCAATCCGGCTTCGTCACCCGGTTGGTAATCCAGGACCTCCACATTGAACTCGCATTGTTCGCAATAGCGCGTTATCATGCGGTACAGCATCTCCGCCCAGTCGCAGGATTCGGTGCCGCCCGCGCCCGGATGAATGCTCACTATCGCCGTTTTTTCGTCGCGGGGGTCCATGAAAAGACTGTTCAATTCTAGGCGGTCCAATTTTTTCTTCACATTGTCCAGGTGCCCCTGGATTTCGGCGGAAAGGGAGCCTTCCTCCTCTTCCGCGGCGATTTCAATCAAGGTGGAGGCGTCCTCAATTTCGCGGTGCAGTTCGTCCGGCATGGTCACCACCGCCTTGTAGGCCTTCAGTTGCTGAACGTATTTCTGGGCCTCTTCCTGGTCATCCCAAAAGCCGGGCGCGGACATTTTATCTTCGATGGCGGCGATTTCTTTTTTAAGGTTGTCCACATTCAAACAGGCGCGCAGCTCATTCAGGCGCGTTGCATAGTGTTCAACCGTTTCTCGTTCCACTTCGTACATGAATGTATTGTATCCTGGATTCAAGGGGGAAGGAACAGCATTACCAAATTGACGCATACAGACCACAGAAATAATGGAGCACCGGACCGCCGAAAAGAAAGGCGTCACACCGGTCAAGTACGCCGCCGTGCCCGGGGAACAGGCTGCCGGAATCTTTGACCCCGGCATCCCGTTTAAGCAGGGATTCGGTGAGGTCGCCCACCTGGCCGATGACGGACAAGAGGATTGCCGCGAGCACATAGGCCGCCGGGGACCATGCCGGAAACGAATCCCAGTGCAGGATGGTTTTCAGTGCGGACAGGACAAGTCCGGCAACCGCCGCGCAGACCACGGCGGCG